>JAQWPC010000085.1:0-3712 GCA_029245555.1 Alphaproteobacteria bacterium | reverse complement strand
AAGATATTTATAGCCAATATCTAAAAAAAGACATTCATCACCGTTGGTAATTAAAAATATTTAATTTTAAAAATTTTTTTATGTTTTCCTTTTTTAATTTTTTAAAGATCAATGAAATTCCTAAAAAATCATGGAGTTCAGATAACCCTTTAAATTTTAAGCCTAAAATTCAAACACTATTTTTTCTATTATTAGGCCTTTTTTGTTTTGGCTTAGGTGAAGCTTTAATTTTGATTTCATCTACTGGAAATTCACCATGGCTTGTTTTATCCGAGGGTCTTTCAATCATAACAGGTCTTTCTGTAGGAAGCACAACTTTTATAATTAGTCTGATTGTCTTATTTTTATGGATATTTCTAAAACAAAAACCGGGTATAGGGACTATTTTAAATGTTTTCATCATAGCTATTGTCATTGATGTAACCTCCTTTTTCTTTGATTCACCTACATCTATTTATCATCAATATTTATTAACTATTGTTGCGGTTCTCTTAGTTGGCTTTGGAAGTGGTATTTATTTAGTAGCAAATTTAGGCCCGGGCCCTAGAGACGGTTTAATGACAGGCTTAACAAGAATTAGTAATTATCCTATTTCTTTTATTCGCGCCTCTCTAGAAATTGCAGTTGTATTTGCTGGGTGGTGTTTAGGAGGAACTGTGGGCTTAGGAACTTTAATATTTGCTTTTGGAATAGGTCCTGCTGTATCTTTAGGGTTATTCATTGTTAAAAATTATATGAGTAAATAATATTATATGAAGAAAACAGCATTAGTATTTGGCTCTTCGGGCCTAGTTGGAAGTCACCTTATTAACTTATTAATTAATGATAATAATTACGAAAAAATAAAGATTTTTGTTAGATCTGAGGTTAATTTTAATAATCCAAAAATTCAAATTATAAAAACTGATTTTCAAAATTTATCTAACCATAGTTCAGAAATAAAGGGTGATGATTGTTTTTTTTGTATTGGAACAACTAGAAAAAATTCTCCAAATAAATTGGAATATCAGAGAGTTGAATTAGATATACCAAAACAAATTGCAAAAATAGCCAAATCAAATTCAGTAAATAATTTTTCTTTTATCTCCTCAGGTATGGCTAATCCTAAACATTCGGGTGAATATTTAAGATATAAAGGCCTTGTAGAAGAGGCTTTAAAAGATTTAGAATTTATTAATCTATCAATAATTAGACCTTCTTTTCTTGTAGGTAATAGAAAAGAAAAAAGATTTGGTGAAAAAATTGGTATTTTTATATTTAAAATTTTAAGTCCTTTATTTATAGGTCCGCTAAAAAAAATGAAGCCAATAAGAGCTGATCTTGTAGCGAGAGCAATGATCTATCTATCTAATAACAAAATTGAACAAAATACTTTTGAGTCTGATGAGGTGGTTCGTTTAGGAAAAATTTACTAGGGCGTTTTCTACGCCTTTATCAATGTGTATTTTTAAATATTTATTGGCTTTAGCAGAATCTCTTTTTAATCCTGCTTGATAAATTTCATAGTGTTCTTCTATTTCTATTTCCAGACGTTGTATTGTGGCTACCTAAGATATTAGGTTATACGGGTTAATTTTTTTACATTTGTAAATTTATACATATTATCAAATACACAAATTTCAGGATTATTTAATTCAATAAAAGGTACTTCTTTTTTGAATTCTTGTGAATTCTGCTTATCAAATATTTGTAAATTTTTTACTTCTTTTGGTGTAAGGGGCTTTAGTAAATAGGCTAAAGTAATGTGAAAAGTATAAGTAATATGGTTATCATATTTAATGCCTAATATTTTACTTAAATCATCTCTACAGCTTCTAAGTATTTGATTATCTTTTAGTGTGTTTGGTAGTAGTAAGGTACTAAAACCACCAAAAAATTTTTGAAGTTTGACATTTATGTTTTTTGGAAATGAGTAATTATTTAATTTTTCAGATAATTTAAAAGCTATTTCTAGAAAATCATCAGACTGAGAAATATTTTTAGGCCAAAATTTAGAATTATGAGTCTTAATATTGCAGCAATCAAACAAGGTCATATGAAAACTTGATTTAGGTAAATACGAGTACTTATTTGAGAACGAAAGTTTTTTAAATTTATTTTGAATTTTTTGCAGCTCTAAAGAAAGCTTCGAACTTTCCTTAATATCATAAATTATAGTACACCCTGGCCAATCTAGTACCTTACCTTTATTGGAAAATTTACCATCATTATTGATGGGGTAATTAGTTAATTGATTTAGAAGATATTTATCTTCGTGAGATACTAGATGACTATCCAACCCTTAAGTATATTTTATTTTACTTTTTCATCATCTTTATAGAAACGTGGATCGAACTCATCTAATTTTATGTTCCTAAATGTTTTATAAAAAGATTTGAATTGGTAGTCTCCTAATTTTTCTAATGGCGTGGAAGTAAATTTTGCTTTTGCCTCTTCTTCAGACTCAGCTTCAATAGTTACTTGGAAATCGTACGACATAGTCATGTCAATTGTAAATTTTCTCATTTGTATATTCTCCTTAATGTATTATTTTACTATAAATTTTATTAAAAGGATCTCTAATTAAAATGACTAATAATCAAAAATTTTATATTAACGGTAAATGGGTGGATCCAATTTCCAAAGACGTTTTAGATGTTATCAATCCTGCTAATGAGGAAATTATTGCCCAAATATCATTAGGCAATAGCCACGATTTACATGCTGCAGTCAACTCTGCTAAAAATTCATTTAATTCTTGGTCAATAACATCAGTTGAATTGAAATTAGAGCTCTTAAATAAATTAAAAGATATTTATCAGAATAGATTTGATGAAATGACCGATGCCATTACACAAGAAATGGGATGTCCCAACACTTTTGCATCGGAAGTTCAAACACAATCAGGACTGGACCATTTAAATGATTTTATTGAACAGCTAAAAAAATTTGAATTTGAAAAAAACTTTAATAAAGACTCTAACAACTATATTACTCATGAACCTATAGGTGTATGTGGTTTAATTACTCCATGGAACTGGCCTATTAATCAAATTGCACTCAAAGTTATACCTGCATTAGCTGCTGGTTGTACAATGGTATTGAAGCCATCTGAAATTGCCCCTTTATCTGGAATTCTTTTTGCTGAAATGATTGATGAGGCGGGTTTTCCATCAGGGGTGTTTAATCTTGTTAATGGTAATGGTGAAGGAGTAGGGAATGCAATGTCTAGTCACCCAGATATTGACATGATTTCTTTTACTGGCTCAACTAGAGCGGGTCGTTTAATACTTAAAAATTCTTCTGAGACCATAAAAAGAGTTTGTCTTGAGTTAGGTGGCAAAGGAGGAAATATTGTATTTGCAGACGCACCTGAAACTTCAGTGAGAGATAGTATAAGAAATGTTATGAGTAATTCAGGTCAATCTTGTGATGCTCCAACTAGAATGTTAGTTGAACGACCAATTTATGAAAAAGTTGTTGAGCAGGCTACCGATGAAGCCTCTAAAATAACTTTAGATTCACCCAATAAAAAAGGAGATCATATTGGTCCAGTGGTTTCTAAAGTGCAATATGATCAAATAATTAATCTTATTAATCTTGGTATACAAGAGGGAGCAAATTTAGCTATTGGAGGGCCAGAAAAACCTAATGGATTAGAAAAAGGTTACTTTATAAAACCAACTATCTTTACAAATGTTACTAACGATATGAAAATAGCTAAATCAGAAAT
>JAQWPC010000074.1:0-8230 GCA_029245555.1 Alphaproteobacteria bacterium | reverse complement strand
ACGTGTTATAAAAGAGAGGATAGGTGTAAGTTTTATGAAATTTAAAAACTTACCTAGAGATTAATGTCAGATATTAAAGTTCCAGAATTGGGTGAATCAATTATTGATGGGACCCTTACATCTTGGCTAGTAAGTGAAGGATCTTCTTTTCAAGCAGGGGACAATCTAGCAGAAATAGAAACAGAGAAAATTACAATTGAAATTCCAGCTCAATCTTCTGGAAAATTAAGTAAAATTTTAATCCAAGAGGGGTCAAACGTAAAAGTTGGTGAAGTTATTGCTGAATATGATGAGGGTGAGGGCCAATCCAAATCTGAAAAAACTAAACAAATACAGGAACAATCTAAACCAAATCCTCAACAAAAGGACCCTGTAGTTGGCGACCCCAAAGTCGTTGAAGCTAAAGCTCTTGATAAGGATATTCCTAATTTTGACTCAAATGTTGATAGTTCAAATGAGAAAACTGTCCCAATGTCAAAACTTCGTCAAACTATTGCGAGAAGATTAAAGGATGCTCAAAATACGGCAGCAATTCTGACCACATTTAATGAAGTAGATATGTCGGCTATTATGAATCTACGAAAAAAACAACAAGCAGCATTTCAAAAAAAACATGAAGTGAAATTAGGAATAATGTCTTTTTTCATTAAAGCATGCGTCGATGTTTTGAAAGAAATTCCTGAAATTAATTCTGAAATTTATGAAGATAAAATTATTTACAAAAATTATTTTGATATTGGAGTCGCTATCGGTTCAGAAAAAGGATTAGTGGTCCCAATTATTAGGGGTGTTGAAAAAATGTCTAATGCTGAAATTGAAAAAACAATTATAGGCTTGGCAGGCAAAGCTAATTCTAATAAATTGGCAATGTCCGATTTATCAGGTGGTACTTTTTCAATTACAAATGGGGGTGTTTATGGCTCAATGATGAGCACACCGATTATTAATCCTCCACAGAGTGCCATTTTAGGAATGCATTCAATCATTGAAAGACCCATTGCTGTAAAGAAAAAGATAGTTATTAGACCAATGATGTATATTGCTCTAAGCTACGATCATCGTTTAATTGATGGGAAGCAAGCTGTCACATTTCTAGTTAGATTAAAAGAGATTTTAGAAAATCCTAAAATCGATTAATTTTTTAAAATATTTCTCAATACAAAGTTTAATATTCCATCAGATTTGTAATATTGTAATTCGTTGATGGTATCAATTCGAAGAGTACATTCAACAGATATAGTTTTTGAACCTTGATCAAGTTTTATTAAAATCTTCTGAAGGGGTTGAAGAGTATTATCCAACTCAATATTGATAAGGTCAGCGGACGATATACCTAAATCTAGAATAGACTGCCCATTTAATTGAATTGGTAAAATGCCCATGCCAATCAAATTAGAGCGATGAATTCTCTCAAAACTTTCTGCTATCACGGCCTGTACTCCTAAGAGTTTGGTTCCTTTAGCGGCCCAGTCTCTTGATGATCCTGTGCCATATTCTTTGCCAGCAAAAACAACAATATTTTCACCTCTTTTTTGATATTCCATTGCAACGTCATAAACATTCATTTGTTTTTTTTCTGGTTCTAAAATTGAATATCCACCTTCGATATCATTTAACAACTGATTTTTAATTCTAATATTCGCAAATGTTCCGCGAACCATTACCTCATGATTACCTCTTCTGGCACCATAGGAATTAAAATCTTTTTGAAGAACTTGTCTTTCCATAAAATAATCTCCAGCAGGACCATCTGATTTAATTGCTCCAGCAGGTGATATATGGTCAGTAGTTACGCTATCTCCAAGAAGTAATAACGGTCGCGCATTTTTAATTGAAACAATATCTTTTTCTTTGTCGGATATGGAATTGAAGAAGGGCGGTTGTTGCACATAAGTTGATTGCTCATTCCAATTAAATTGTGCACCTTTAGTTGTCTTTATTTGTTGCCATTCTTGGGGCCCTTGGAGTGCATTAGAATATTGTTTTGAGAACATATCCGGTGTGACATTTTTTTGAACTATTTTTTGAATTTCTGAATTACTAGGCCATATATCTTTGAGATATATCTTATTACCAGATGGGTCTGTGCCTAAATGATCCTTTGTTAAATCAATATTGACTGTTCCCGCTAAAGCATATGCTACAACCAGAGGGGGAGAGGCAAGATAATTAGCTTTCACATGAGGATTTACTCTTCCTTCAAAATTTCTGTTACCTGATAAAACAGATGCAACAGTTAAATTATTATTCGAAATAGACTTAGCTATATCCTCTTGAAGAGGACCGGAGTTGCCAATACAAGTAGTGCACCCATAGCCAACTAAATGAAAACCTAACATATCTAAATATTCACTAAGTTTTGATTGGTCAAGATAGTCAGTAACAACTTTAGAGCCAGGTGCTAGAGAGGTTTTTACCCAAGGTTTTACCTGAAGTCCTAATTCACTTGCTTTTTTAGCAACAAGCCCAGCAGCAACTAAAACATTTGGATTTGAGGTATTTGTACATGAGGTAATTGCTGCAATTACAACATCACCGTCAGTCAGTTCAAAATTCTGTTTATCTACAGAGGCTTTTCTAGGTTTATCATCAAGCAGTTTGTCAAAATTTTTTGAGACATTATTTAGGTTAATTCTATCCTGGGGCCTTTTTGGTCCGGCGAGAGAGGCTTCAACTTTATTTAAATTTAACTCAAGGCTTTCGTTGTATTCACTGTATTCGTCCATCCATAAACCTTGAATCTTATTATATTTTTCAATGGTTTTTACTAAATGAGCATCTCTAGCAGTTAATTGTAAATATTTTATGGTTTCTTCATCAACAGCAAAGAAACCACAGGTAGCACCATATTCAGGAGCCATATTGGCTATAGTTGCCCTATCAGCTAGGGAAAGATTTTTTAAACCATCGCCATAAAACTCAACAAACTTTCCAACAACACCCTTTGACCTTAGCATTTCAACCACTGTTAAAACTAAATCTGTTGCAGTTACACCTTCTGTTAAGCTTCCAGAAATTTTAAATCCCACAACTTCTGGCAAAAGCATCGAAACGGATTGTCCCAACATAGCTGCTTCAGCCTCAATACCTCCTACGCCCCAACCAAGAACACCTAATGCATTTATCATTGTCGTATGGCTGTCAGTGCCAACTAAAGAGTCAGGATATAAAAAATTTTTATCTTGAATTTGCTTACTCCAAACTACTCGAGCAAGATATTCTAAATTAACCTGATGGCATATGCCTGTACCCGGAGGGATGACACGAAAATTTTCAAAAGCTTGCTGTCCCCATTTTAAAAACTCATATCTTTCATTATTCCTACCAAATTCCATACTAACATTTTTTTGGAATGAATCTTTAGTGGCAAAATAATCAACCATTACCGAATGATCAATCACAAGATCAACTTGTGATAAAGGATTTACGATTGATGGATCCTTTCCTTTTTTGGCAACAGCATCTCTCATAGCTGCTAGATCAGCGACAGCTGGGACACCGGTAAAATCCTGCATCAAAACACGTGATGGTAAAAAAAAGATCTCATGTTTTTCATGTGGATTTATTAGTACTTTTTCAATTAAATCTTTGTTGATATCAATTCCATCTTCAAGTCTTAGTAAATTTTCAATTAAAACTTTTTTTGACTTTGGTAATTTCACAACCTCTGGATAACGTTCATGAAGCTTTGATAAATTATAAAAATGAAATTTCTTATCATCTACTTCTAGCGTATCAACAATATTAAAGCTATTTAATGAATTCATGAAGAAACTATTATCATCAATATAGAAATATTTTTATGCATAATTTTAATCAATTATTTTTTGTATTTACTCTTTAAGAGATCATAGAGTTTTTGAGCATCATGGCTAAGTTCTTTGCCTGATCTTTTAATTAATCCCATTGTTCTTGTGACTTTAGGGTCTATCAAAGGCCTATAAGACAGTGATGTATAGTCCTTAGAAACCGCAAGTTTTGGGGCTAAAGTAATTCCTAATCCTTGCTCAACCATATTTAACGCAGAAGGAATGTGTCTGACCTCATATGTCCAATCCATATCTTCTTTTTGAAGCGCTAGGGCATTTTCAAAATATATTCTGCTTCCAGAACCTTTCCAGACAGATATAAAATCTCTATTTTTAATTTCTGATAACTTAATCTTTCTTTTTTTCTCTAAAGGGTCTCCTTTAGGAAAAACTACTACGTAATCTTCAATGAATAAATTTTCAAAACTTATACCTGGTTCTTGAAGTCCTGTAAAATTTACTCCAAAATCACATTCACCACCAAGGACACTATCAACTACATAATTAGCTGATCTTTCAATAATTTGGATTTTACAACGAGGTTCCATTGTTTTGAAAATCTTAAGTGTAGGATATAGGATATTTCTTAAAGCAGAATTAACCGCACCTACTTTAATAATTGATGGAAAGCTGTATTTTTCGTTAAGTGTTTTGCTGGCTGTTTTAATTGCTTCAAGTATTCCTCTTGCTCGTTCATAAAAATTTCTTCCCGAATAAGATAATTGTACTTTTCTTGTAGTGCGATCAAATAAGGTAGTACCTAATTCATACTCAAGTTTTTGAATTCTTCTTGATAAGGCTGGTTGAGATAAATTTAAATTTACTGCTGCTTTTGCAAAAGAATTAGTTTCTGTTAATTCTATAAATGCTTCAATATCACCAATTTCAATATTAATGCGCATATAACATTAATATCAGAAGTTATAATAAATTATAATATTTATTTTACAGCCAACGTTCCTTTTACTGCTTTTAACCAACCATTGTATAGATATTTCACTTCTTTTTTATGGATCTTAGGTTCAAAGACCCTTTCACTTTTCCATTTACTGTCAATATCACTTAGATTTCTAAACAATTTTGACTGATATCCTGCTAAATATGCTGCACCTAAGCTTGTAGTTTCAATAATTGTTGGCCGATCTACGTTCGTTAGAAGAAGGCTGCTTAAAAATTGAACGAAAGACTCATTGTTTACCATCCCTCCATCTACTCGAATAACATTAATCTTCATCCCACTATCTTTTTCCATAGCTAACAATAAATCTTTTGTTTGATAGGCAACACTGTCAATGGCAGCCTTAACCATCTCTGGAATCCCTGTATTTCTTGTTAAACCAAACATTGATCCCCTTGCCTCTCCATCCCAATAAGGAGCTCCAAGTCCTGAAAAAGCAGGAACTAGGTATATTTTTTGTGAGGTATCAGCCTGATTATATAAATCATTAGTTTCTTGAGCATCAGAAATAATTTTAAGAGAGTCTCTTAACCATTGAACAGCTGCACCTGCAATAAAAATACTTCCTTCTAATGCATAAGAAGTTTTGCCATCAATGCGATAAGCGATTGTAGATAAAAGTTTATTCGTTGAAACTTTAAGATCTTCACCCGTATTCATGATCATAAAGCATCCAGTTCCATATGTAGATTTCACAGACCCTGGGCTTAAACAGGCTTGTCCAATAGCAGCTGCTTGTTGATCTCCTGCAACTCCTCCAATTTTTATTTCTTTATCAAATAATGATGCTAGACCAAAATCATCAGCACAATCTTTTACTTCCGGTAGAATATCCTCCGGTATATCAAATAATTTTAATAACTTTGTTGACCAAACATTTTTTTTTATATCATATATCATTGTCCTTGATGCATTTGTGGCATCAGTGACATGATTTTTTCCATTTGTTAAATTCCAAATAATCCAAGTATCAATAGTTCCAAATAGGAGCTCTCCTTTATTAGCTAACTCTCGAGCTTCACTAATATTATCTAAAAGCCATTTTATTTTTGTAGCTGAAAAGTAAGAGTCTACAATTAATCCTGTAATATTTAAAATATCATCTGCGTGACCTTGTTCTTTTAACTTATTACAATATCCCGCAGTTCTTCTATCTTGCCAAACTATTGCATTATAAATGGGTTTCCCGGTTATTTTGTTCCAGAGAACTACAGTCTCTCTTTGATTAACAATTCCTATACTTAATATTTCATCAATACCTATAGAGGCATTTTCTATGGTTTCTTTAACAGTTGTATAAACTGTATCCATTATCTCTAAAGGATCATGTTCTACACAACCATCTTTTGGAAAAAATTGTTTAAATTCCTTTTGACTAGATCCAATGATTTTAAATTCATTATCAAAAACCATTGATCTGGTAGATGTAGTGCCTTGGTCAATTGATAAAATATATTTTTGCATTTAATTAAGATGATCTTTGATTATGGAATTAATTTTATTACGAATTTCTTCACTATTAAACTGTATTCCTAATTTAGTTCTTCTAAAAAGTATATCATCGGCATTTTTAGCATGTTCATATTTAAGTAAGTACAAGATCTCAAATTCATAAAGATTCTCACATATTTTAAGACCTACGCCTTTTAAATCGTCCATGCACCCAAAAACTTTGACTGATAATCCACTATAATTTTTATTTATTCTGTTAATTGTTGCTTCATCAATAGGATATTTAAGATGTGATTTTAAATTATTGTCAGATCCTGGGAGTTTCTGCAATCCTGTCCAATGATGGTGTTTTTTTTGAAAAAAACTATCTATGTGATCAACAGTTTTTTCAGATAATTTTCTATAGGTAGTTAATTTACCTCCATAGATATGAATTAGTTTTTCTAAATCTAATTGGACATCAAGATGATAATCTCTTGAATTTTTTGACATAGAATCTGTACTATCTTGTATTAAGGGCCTGACTCCTGAATAACTCCACAAAATATCTTGCTCTTTAATTTTTTTAGCAGAAAAGCGATTTATAGATTCAATCAAATAATCTTTTTCTTCTGATGTTATGCATGGATTTATAGCGCTATTTACTTCAACTTCAGTTGTGCCAATTAAGCTATATTTTTCAAGATATGGAATAATAAATACTATTCTTTTATCTGGTTGTTGAAGAATATAAGCTTTATCCTCATTATAGAGCTTATCTATTATTATATGACTTCCTTGGATGAGACGAATAGCATTTGTAACTTCACTTTTAAATACATCTTTCAACGAACTTCTTATCATAGGACCTGTAGCGTTGACTAAGATTTTAGAGAAAACCTTTTTACCATTAGAGAGGCATATCTCCCAGAGATCATCTATTTTGTTAACCGATATCACCTTTGTATAATTATATACTTCAGCGCCATAGCGTTCGGAGTCTAAGATATTTAATAAAGTCAACCGAGAGTCATCTATTTGTAAGTCAGCATACTGGTAACCATATTGATATTCTTTTGATAAAAAGTTTAATTTTTCCTTAAAAAAGTTTAATCGTTTTGATTTAGGAAAAACAGAGTTGCCTGCCAAAAAATCATAAAGAAAAAGTCCAATCCTTATCAGCCAACTAGGACGTAAACTTGGAACATGTGGCAAAATAAAATTTAAAGGTTTGGAGATTGTGCCTGCAATCTGGTAAATAATCTCTCTTTCTTTTAAAGACTCACAAACCAGAGAGAACTCATAATTTTCTAAATATCGTATTCCCCCGTGTATTAATTTAGTAGACCACGATGATGTTTGAGATCCGAAGTCATGTTGATCTGCCAAGCCTACTTTGTAGCCTCTGCCAGCAGCATCCCTCGCAATACCAGAGCCATTGATACCTCCGCCAATAATAAAAATATCAAACATAAATTATGTCTTATTTGATCGATTTTAAAAAGAATAGAGGAAAATTGATTAAATTTTTTAAATTTTTAAAAATAGTATAATTAAATATTGACAATTCTTGGATTTAAAGAAACTTACTACTTTAGATGAGTAAAATATTAGTTATTGGTGCTGGTGCATGGGGGACGGCATTAGCTAACGTATTAGCAAAAAAAAAAAATAAAGTTTATGTTTGGGCCAGAAATTCAATCATTGTCTCTGAAATTAATAGTACATCTTCTAATAACAAATATTTTAAAGACTTACAGCTATCAAAAAAATTAAAAGCAATTACTGGTAAAATAGATACCAAAGAATTTGATTTTATTTTTTATGTGCTCCCAGCTAGTCAGTTTGAAAATTTTAGTCAATCATATTTGGCAAATCAAAAAATAAAAAATTTCATAATTTGCTCAAAGGGTTTGAGCGAAAGCGGAAAGCTGTTATCAGAAATAGCTACAAAATCTCTAAACATAACAAAAATATTTATATTATCGGGGCCGAGTTTTGCCAAGGAGGTGATTACAGGAATGCCTACAGC
>JAQWPC010000068.1:0-4002 GCA_029245555.1 Alphaproteobacteria bacterium | reverse complement strand
AAAAAACATTTATTAACAATATTAATGAACAATATTTTATTGACTTACTATCTCAGGGTTATATTGACTCCAATATTCTCCTTCATTCAAGTTTCAATCCTTCAGAAATATCTCCAAGTTATATAGATTATGAAAAAGGTTGTTATGTTGGACAAGAGGTCGTCTCTAGAATGAAGCACAGGCAACTAAATAAAAAAACCATCAAAGTTTTTCAGGGCCTTACCTTCGACAATACCCAAAACATAGATAATCTTGATGTTATAATAAAAATAGGCCGTTTTTATATTATTAGACTGCCAATCAATTCTGATTTTAGAAATTTACAAAATACATACGGGCTCAAGAAAATAGATATTATTTAAAGTAGTTCATATAATAATTTTCAACTTCAGATAAATTCACTCTTTCTTGTTTCATTGAGTCTCTATCGCGAATTGTAACAGATTGATTTTCTAAACTTTCAAAATCAATAGTAATACACATGGGTGTCCCTATCTCATCATGTCTGCGGTAATTCTTTCCTATATTACCTGAATTTTCAACCATCACCCTTCCAAGCCCCAATGATTGAAGATTTGATTTTACTTTATGGGCTAAATCAACAAGCTCCGTATTATTTCTTTTGAGGGGAATGATTGCTGCTTTTATCGGAGATAAATGAGATTTTAATTTTAATAATGTACGGTTATTTTCTTCCTCAACTGTATAAGCTTCATTGAGTATAGCTAAAACACCTCTTTCCACACCAGCCGATGGTTCAATGACAAAAGGAACGAACCATTCTTTTTTTTCTAAATCTTGTATTGCTAGTTTTGTAGTAGAATTTTTATTTTCTTTCACATTAGCTTGAATATTAAAGTCCTTTTGATTTTTTGTATGTGAACCTAAATCAAAATCAGTTCTATTTGCAACTCCTTCAAGCTCTTCTAGACCATGAGGAAATTGATACATTATATCAAAAGTAGCTTTAGAATAGTGAGATAGCTCTTGTTTTTCCACCTCAAGTAATTTTAGTTTATCAGACTTAACACCTTGCTTTG
The DNA here is from genome assembly GCA_029245555.1 of Alphaproteobacteria bacterium. Taxonomy (GTDB): domain Bacteria; phylum Pseudomonadota; class Alphaproteobacteria; order HIMB59; family HIMB59; genus HIMB59. The sequence goes on along the minus strand of JAQWPC010000068.1, from coordinate 2,962 downwards.
ACCACCATAACAATCTCTGGTCAACCCAATATTGATGCCATTTTTCATCAGTTCCAGGTTTCACAAAAAATTCTAATTCCATTTGCTCAAATTCTCTAACTCTGAATATGAAATTTCGAGGAGTGATTTCATTTCTAAAAGCTTTACCGATTTGAGCTATACCAAAAGGGGGCGTTCTACTAGTTGAGTCAACAATGTTTTTAAAGTTTACAAATATTTGTTGAGCTGTTTCAGGCCTAAGATAAGCAAATGAACTTCCATCATCTATTGGGCCAATTGCTGTTTTAAACATTAAATTAAATGGCCGAGGATCAGTTAAGTCTCTAGACTTGCATGAGGGACATTCTCCGTTATCAATTTGATCATCTCTCCATCTAGATTTACATTTTTTACAATCTACAAGCGGGTCAGTAAAAGTGTCTTCGTGACCGGAGTGTCTTAAAACATACGGTGATGTTAAAATTGTAGAGTCCAGTCCCTCAACATCATCTCGTTCGTAGATCATAGCCTTCCACCAGGCATTTTTAAGATTAATTTTTAACTCTGTCCCCATCGGGCCAAAATCATAAAGACCTTTCATTCCCCCATAGATATCATTAGAAGGAAAGATAAAACCTCTTCTCTTACACAAGGAGACAAGGTCTTCCATGTTTTTAGCAGTCATGATTATAATCCAAACTTATTAAGTAAGAGCTCTTCTTTTAATTTTAATAATAAATCATCAGAGTTTAAAGTTGATATTCCTAAACCTAGTTTTTGCTTGAAAGATTTAGGTTGTTTAATCTTTTTAATTTTAGTTTTTTCTCCAAATTTTAACTTAAAAAAATTTGACTCAGAAGAAATACCATCAATTAACCCAAGATCTTTTGCTTGAGAAGATAGCCAAAAAGATCCTGAAAAAACTACTTTTGTATCCTTCTCGTTAATTTTTCTTTTCCTTCTAGATGTAACCCAGTCAATAAAATTTTGGTGTATTTGTTTTTGTAAATTTTTTAATTTTGTCTCATCTTTTTTGTTAACTTTTTCAAAAGGATCTAAAAAACTTTTATTGTCACCAGCAGTAAAAATTCTTCTCTCTACACCAATTTTTTTTATAAGCTCAGTAAATCCAAAGCCACCAGAGATAACACCAATTGAACCAACGATAGAATTAATGTCTGCATAAATCTCATCAGCTGAGCAAGCTAGCCAATACCCCCCTGATGCAGCTACATCTTCAATAAAGCAGTAGCATTTAATTTTTTTTTTAATACAAATTTCACGAATTTTTTGAGCAATAAGAGAAGATTGAACGGGTGAACCGCCTGGAGAGTTGACTACTATAGACAGAGCATCAAATTTCATTTTAGATAATTTGCCAAACAGAGCATTTAAATTATCAATATTTAAAGGGGCCCTGCCACCAGAGGCGATCATTCCTTTTAAATCAATTGAAACTATCGTTTTTTGAGAAGAAAACATTATTTGAACCAGTTTTTAATATCCTTTGAGTATTCTGAAGAATTTGTATGAATAATAAAATCATTTTCTATTTTTTCTACATATTTTTCATTTTTCTTGATTGAAATTAAAACATTTTTTGGCTTAGAGCCTTTAAAAGATAGTAATGGGGTTATGGTCATCTCACATAACATCTTACTAAAAAAACTCCTCATATATCCAAGATTCTCATATCTATTGATAATATAAGCTTTACCTAATGGGCTGAGGTATTTAAATAGAGAATGAAACCATAAATCTAATTTCTTCTTGGTTATGTATTTTGCATCACGAATAGACAGATTAGATGATTTAATAACCGTATTTTCAAAAAAGAAAGGAGGATTAGTAAGTATTAAATCGAAGTAATTATCAAATTGACCATATAATTGACCAATGTCTTTATTAAAATATTCTAAATTAATAAGATTATTCTCTTCTTTATTCCTTAGTGCCAGATTGTAGTGAATATTGTTTTTTTCGATTCCAACTATACTAGACTTAGGGAAACGATAGGCCACAATTAAAGAGATAGGGCCACAACCAGCACCTAAATCTAATATATTCAAATCAGAAGCCTTTGCTTTAGAGGCTAGAATTATAGGTTCTATTCCACTTCGATAGCCATCTTTTGGTTGAAAATAAATAATTTTGCCATCTAGTAAATAATCTTTAGTGTATAAATTCATAATTAATGAAAAATTTAAATTTTGAAAAAACTATACTATCTATTCATAAAGAAATTCAAGTAAAGTTAAAGAAAACTAACAAAAAAATAGATAACTACATTCAAAGCGATGTACCCTTAATACCTCAATTAAGTAGTTATTTTTTTAATAAAAGAGGTAAGCAATTAAGACCTGTATTATGCTTACTCTCTAGTAAAATGATCAATGAAGAATATTCAAAATTAACATCAGATATAAGTATGGCTGCAGCACTAGAATTTATACATGCGGCAACGCTTCTTCATGATGATGTAATTGACAAAGGTAAGTCAAGAAGAGGCCAAAGAAGCATTAATGATATTTGGAATAATAAATTTAGTGTCTTGTTAGGTGATTTTATGTTTTCAAAGTCATTTCAATTAATGACAGAGGGTCAATCTTTGAAGACTATGAAGTCTCTAGCAGAAGTAAGTGGGAAAATATCTGAGGGGGAATTTCTTCAGATGGCCAATGAAAACAATACATTGCTAACGATTAGTGATTATTTACAGATAATTTCATTAAAAACTGCAGAATTATTTGGAGCTGCCATGAAAATTCCTGCAATTCTTACAAAAAAAAGTAATAAAATGATAAAACAATTAAATTTAATTGGTCTTAATTTTGGAATGATATTTCAAATAATAGATGATCATTTGGACTACTTTGGAACGATCAAAACAGGTAAAGTAAAAGGTAAGGATTTTTTGGAGGGTAAGATTACACTTCCTATACTACTCTTATTTAAAAAAACCAACCCTACTGAAAAAAAATGG
>JAQWPC010000066.1:0-9697 GCA_029245555.1 Alphaproteobacteria bacterium | reverse complement strand
AGCTGCAAAAATAAATAAAAATATTCCTACTATGGCTCCAGATCCCCATATTTGATAATAATAAAATGATTTAGGAGATTTGACACTATAGCTCCACATTGAAAATGTAGGTGATAGAACAATACCCATGTATGAAAGAGTAAAAGATAAAATCATCACTGCAGTCCAAGGGCCTCCAGAAGGATTATTTTTACCTAAACCACCAACCCACTGAATTACACCTGGCACATTGAAGAAACCAGAGAGGTCACCTCCTCCATACCCTTGGGTGCTACCCCACGATCCAAAAGATATAAAACTGTTAGCAGTTGCTAAATCGTCAAAGAAACTCAAACCTCCCAAATAATAAAAAGCACCAAATCCAATAGATATAAATAAAACAAAAAATAACCACGATTGAACTACGCCAATGCTGATCATAGATTTAAAACCTCCAGAGACAACGTAGAACAAAACAACTGCAGTTAAAACCCACATCGCTGAGTCTCTTCCTAGTTCACCCGCACTAACAAATTCAACCATACTTCCAGTTGCTCCAATAATTATTCCTAAAAATGGAACAGCAAAGAATAAAGCTATAATTAAAATTGTAATTCGTAGAGTGTGGCTTTTATAATATTTAAAATACATTTCACCTGGGGTTATAAGATTATATTTTCTACTCAACATCCATTGACGTTTGAAAAATAAAATACTCCCTAAAGGAATGGTAATTACAATTGCAGCTGTTGCTAAAAAAGAATATCCATCTGCATAAATTAATGAAGGGTAAGTAATGATTGTGATACCGGCAAAGGTCGCAGCAGTAGCAGAAAAAAAGAATACCCAGGATGAAATACTTCTATCCGCTAAATAATAAGACTCAGGTGAAGAATTTGTTCTAAGAGTTCTAGCTCCCCAAAATAGGCAAAAGCTCCAATAGACTACAAGGAAGAAAAAGAACCAATATAAGTTAGCTAACATAAAACAATGTTAAATTAAGAATTATATTCAGTTTTTTCCTTAATTATTCTTAGTGCCTCTAAAAGATATACTCTGAAGAGTTCATGATTTTCACTCATAGGGAAGTGACCTATATCCTTCATCTCGATATATACTCCCCCTTTAATTTGTCTTGCTGTGTCTTCTGTTGCCTCAGGAGGTGTTAAATAATCATAATCACCTGTTAGCATAATAACAGGACACTTATGGCCATCAATATTTTGTAGTTCATCTCTTAAGTCATGGTCAACAGAATAAAAATGAAGATCTCCTTTAAAAGCCTCTGAACCCTGAGTGTAATAATGCCATGTGAGCCATCTGTCCATATCAGGAGATTGAGGGGCCATCAAATCCCACACTCCACTTCCACAAACTTGGGCAGCATTAGCATGGGGGTGTCTCCACCAATCGATATAAAATCCAGGAGAATAATGAGCTGCCTCTACTGGAATAACTGCTTTGAATTTATTTGGGTATTTTAATGCAAGTTGAAGAGCTACGTTTCCACCAAAAGAAGACCCCATAAATATAGGGTTATCTAAGTCTAAAGCCTTACAAAGCTCTAATATGAAATTGCAATAATGCTCTGCGGTAAGCTTATATTCTTCTTTCCACCACTCAGTATTATGAGCTGGGTCTGATTTGCCATGTCTTGGAAGGTCATATGCTATTACCTGGTAGTTTTGAGTAATTTCATCATCTTCTAACAATCCTCTCCATTGATGATTGTGGCAACCAGCAGTATGTTGACAAACTAATGGAGTACCTTTTCCATTTGAAAGATAAAATACTTTATATTGCTGTCCATCGACTTCTATTGTTACATATCTACCGATGGGGTCGTGATGTTTAACTGCCATTAGAAAGTCTCCTTCGAATAAAAACTCATTAAACTGGAACTCCTGATTTTCTGAGAAGCTCAAATTGTACAACAAAATTTCTGATATTTTGCATCAAGATCAAATGATTACCTTCGATTAAAAGATCTCTTCTAAAAGAAGCTGCATAGATACCATGATACATAGGCTTTGGAATAGGTCTTGCAAATTCTCTCCAAGTTTTTTCAGATGCTCTTAAAGCAAAGTCGTAAGGATCTAATCCCCCAGGACTGGTATTAATGTTCTTAACTTTACCATCATGCATTTCGATAATAACTTTGACACTTTCCATATCGAATAGAAATGAGCAAGTGTAATATTTAGCCATAGCTTTAATGGTATCGTCATTTTCAGTTAGATCTTTATATTTTTTAGCCCAAGATTTTATATCTATACTCATATCTTATACCTTATTTCTTTTTTGGATTTTTGTTTGTATCTTCGTCAAATCTCATATGCTTATCTTTTTTAGGATCCTCGTAGTCTCCTAAAATATTTCTTATATTACTAGCTTCGCCTGGAGACATCCCAACCTCTTTAAGTAAGCTATCAAGGAAAGGCTGTTGGGCTCTATATCTAAGGGCTGAATTAACTACATTATCTGCTAAAGAGCCTTTTTTGGAGTCTCCGCCATAACTAGCAGAGGAACCTTCTGATCCAGCTCCATCACCTGAAGAAGATCCACCTTGGCTGAAGCCAGGAAGGCCGTTTACATCTACAACTTTAATGGAGTCGATATTCTGCATTGGCTTAACCCACTCTCTTATAATACCTTCAATTTTTTCAGCTAATTTTAACCTTAATGCGCTTCTTCTACTTGCATCACTTCTTAAGTTTTCGGCTTCATTGAGGGATTTTTTACCAGAAGCTTCAACCTCATATCTAATTTTAGCAGCCATAGCAGCAAGTTTTTCTCTTTCAGCATTTTTGCTAGCATCAATTACTCCAAGAGCTTTAGCTTTTTCTGCTTGTTCAATATCTCTAGTAGAATTGACTTTTTCCTCTGCCTCTACAGCTTTTGCTCGAGCAAGTTCTTCTTCCATTTTAGTTTTTAAAACATTCTTAGATTTTTCGAGAACCTCTTGTTGTTTTTGCTTCTCTTCAATTTCAATTCTCTTAGCTTTTTCAATATCTAAAACTCTAATCTCCTGTTCAGCAGCAATTTTAAAAGAGTCTACATTTTTTTGCTGAGCAGTTTTAGCATTTTTGATTTGCTCTTCTGCCATAATGTAAGCCTCTTCAGACTCATATCTCTTTCTAGCTTCTTCTTTTGCTGTTTGAGCTTTTTCTTCTGCTAATTTTATGTCAACAGATCTTTGTTTTTCCAAACGACTAAATTCAACATCTCGCTCTAACTCAAGAATTGATTTTTCAGTATCAACATCTCTTTGTTTTATTTCAATATCAGTTTGTTTTCTAAATTCATTTTGGTCTTTTCTTCTTTTTTCGATTTCTTGAATAAGTTTTGTTTCTTGAATACTTTTTTCCATTTCAACAAAATCTTTTTTACCTATTCTTGCTATTTCAATATCTTTTTGAGAAGATATTTCAGCTAACTCAGACTCTTTTTCTTTTTCGGATTTTGTTTTTATCGTTTCGGTATTTTCAATAGCTCTTTGTTGTTCAATTTCTCTTTTTTGCTGATATTTAGAAAATTCTTCTTCTTTCTCTATTTCGAGTGTTTGTTTAATAGACTGAAGGTTCTTATTTCTAATACTAACTTCAGTATCTTTCTCAATATCATTTCTTTTTTTCTTTCTTGATTGGGTAAACTCTGTGATTTGTGTTAATCCCTCAGCATCAAATGTGTTAGATGGGTCAAAAACACTTACAGGTGCTTGGTTTAAAGAGGTTAAAGATACTGTCTCGAGTTCTAATCCTGTATGTTTAATAGCTTCTTCAACGTGCGCTGCTACTTTTTTAATGTATTCTGATCTATTTTCCTGAATTTCATCTAAACTCATTTTCGCAGCCACAACACCTAATCCATCAACAAATCTACCCTGAACTAGTTCTTTCAAACTATCGGGCTCTAGTGTTCTGTTTCCAAGTGTTTGTGCAGCAATAGAAACTGCATCTTTATTGGGGGCAACTCTGACATAGAATTCTGCTGTGACTTCAGCCCTCATTCTATTCATTGTAATAAAAGATTTATTTCCATTTCTCTGAACTTCAATACTTAAGGTCTTCATTCCGACAGAAGTAATATTATGAATAATAGGTAATACAAAAGCACCGCCACTAATAACGACTTGTTCGCCACCCATACCGGTTCTTACAAATGCTACTTCTTTGGAAGATCTTCTGTATAACCAATGAAGTAAGTAAACGATAATAGCTATAGCTAAAGCTATTAAAATAATGACTGCAATAATATCTGCTCCGCTTGTAATGTTCATACCTATATATCACCCCCTAGATTGATTTTTTTAAGCATTAGCTCTTGTGTCCTGTGTTGCTGCCTTATAGATAATCATTCCAAAGACAATTTTATTTAAAAAATCTGCTAAATTATAAATTATATTAACACTGTTTGGGTCTATACCTCCACCCAGATGCTCTATAAAATATCCCATTGGATATATAGCCCACCCAATAGTTAAAATTAATCTGTTAGAGAAAAAAGCCATTTGGATATTCTCGTTACCGCATTTTGCATTTGCTCTTCCAGCCTCTCCAACATAAAGCTCTCCAAGGACATATAGCCATCCAACTAATCCAACAATGAAACCGAGAGTTTTACTCATATACCCAGCAGCACCTAAAAATTCAGCTACGATAAAAACCAATGTTCCAACTAAAAGCCTCCAAAACATTCCTTGTTTAACTTTTACTACTGACATCAGCATTGCATAAAAAATTAAGACCTGCATTGGAAAGTTTAAAAACCAATCTACATATCTCAAAATAGTTGGGGCTGTTCCGCTAACGACCCATAAATTTTTAATAAAAAAATAATGAATTGAGGACATTAGGCAGACAACTGCAATCATTGTCATAGGGGTATGCCATCGGACACTAACTTTGCTTCTCTCAAAAAAGAAGAATAAAGTTGCACCTATCATAGCAACTGAAATTAACCAAAAAGATCCACCTACGATATCGTAGGGTAACAACATTTTATTCATTTAATCTTACTTATTCCCCTTATTTTAAATATATTACTTAAAACGATAGCATTATAAGTTTTTGTTTCAGCAAATGAAACGAATATTCCCATTGACTTATATATAAATGCAAAAAAACTGTTGATCATATTTGTTCTCTTATATGAGGGGCACGAGAGTAAAGAGCCACAAGTGGAAGGATCAGCAAGCCAAAAATAAATTGCTGTCCCTCAAAGCTAAGACCAAGACCTGCAAGAAATGTACTTATGACCTGTAAAGCTAAACAGCCTATAACGGTATATCCATAACCTCCATAGCCTCCCAATAAAGAAGTGCCTCCAACTGCTACTGCTGCTACTGTCAAGAATAAGTATTGGTCACCAACTCCAATAAAACCACCCCCACTCCAACCTAATAGCATTGCTCCTGTAGCTGCCGATGTAAATCCACTGATCACATAGACTCCTACCCAATATAGCCTCTCAGATATTGAGAGCCTATCAGCAGAAAGTCTTTTACCCCCAACGGCATATAAGTTTCTTCCCCATTTAGTGTGCTTCATGCCAACAATCAATACAATGGCAGCAAGTATCCAAATTAAGATTACAGGTGGAATAGGAAGCCCAAAAAATTTTCCATTTAAAGATGCTAAATTTTTCAACCAGTCTGGGACAACTCCAAAAACTGTTCCACCAGTAACAGTTGGGAGAGAAACTAATATTTGGACTCCTCCCACACACATAAAACCTACGCCCATGGTTACAATGAGTGCCTGTCCCTGGAGATTATAACTTATGAGCCCATTAAACAAACCTACAAGAATTCCAAATACTAGAATAACTATGAAAGCTAACCAAGGTGGGACACCAAGAGAAATCATTGACATTAAACCTAAATTCGAAGAACCAATTAAAAAAGGAATAGAAAGATCAAGTCCACCAAGCATCACCACAAGTGTTTGCCCAATTGTTGCAAGGCCCAAGAAAGATGCAAAGACCAACATTGATTTTATATTTTGAATAGACAAGAAACCATCAATTGAAACTGAACCTATGATAAACAGACCTATCAACACCGATACACCTATGATCACACTTCTATTTATGTTTAAAAATTTATAAGCAACAAAAGCGAGTATTAAAAAACCTAAAAAAATTATTGCTGATACGACTGTTCTTCCGGAAAAGAAACCCGGAACTAGAAAACACAATAATATAAATAATGCTAATAAAAGGAGAAACCCTGTAACGACAATCCAATTTCGAGAGATTAGCTCCCAAAATAAACTTCTTTTAGCTGCTTCGTCCGTTGCATCAGTTTGCTCTAGTATATCTTTTTTTTCAGATAGCTTATATGACCACTTAATGGAGAAATGATGCCATCCCCATAATACCAAAGCCGTAACCGCAACAGAGTAGAATGCAACCTGTATCCAGTCAGTTCTATCGACATATCCTAATACAGCCGTTCCGATTCCTGCAGCCACCGCAAAAAAAATTCCCAAACCCTTCGAAAAATTAAATATTCTTTTTTCCATACTCTTTAGTTGTCCCTATCCTCTGTTAGGCCTCCCCATTTTTCAAGCCCTTCTTGAGATTTAAGCTTCACTTTATAAACACTAAATGCCTGCCACACTAAAGGAGCAGATAAAATACCTCCGGAAGTAATTAAAAGCATTTTCCAAAATGGATAACCAACTCCATAAAATAGGGCCGACCAAGTAAGAGCTGCTATGCTTAGTAAAGGTATGTATGATTTAAATCTGCCATAAGTAACTCTTCCTTGTAGAGTAAGGTAAGTAAAAAATTGAAACATAAAAATTGCAAAAATGATTAAACCTGTTTCCTTAAGGAAAGTAATATTTTCACCTGAGAAATCTCCTCTTAAAGGCCTGCTGTAAGCAACTGATGAAGTATCTCCAATATTAAGCTCAGTTATAATAGGAGTAAAATATTTTGAGCCATCGTCTGATATGATTGAACCTGAAGGAGATGCTAAAAAATAAACCCCTAAAATTGCCAGTATTCCTAGGAATACTATAAATATATTATTTAAATTAACCTGAGTTAACAATGTCGGAGCTGTAAGAAGAAATAATAAAAGACATATAAGGATAACTGCGTATCCATCTATACCAAAGAAACTCTGTCTATTAGCTTCAACACCATAATATGCAACTCCAGCAAAAACGATAATTGAAACTACGATTGCGAAGAGGACTAAAGTTTGAGTTTTTATTTCTTTTCTAAACTTTGGCAAGGCAATGATAACAATAGCTGAGGTGAAAAATACTATTCCTGCAAGTGTCGCTATTGCGTAGGTAATGCCTACTAAAAAACTAGAGGAAGTAAAATCAGGTAATCCAGATCCAACTCTTAAATAATCTGATGAAAAATACTGTGGCGCATAATTTAAGATGTACTGTAAATTAGATCCTAAGTCTTGATTAACAAAGTTAACAGCTCTAGTGCCACTAAAGACACATCCAAAAAATATTACAATAGATGCAATTATAAATGAAACCGTAGGTGCATCTCTATGCTTAACCAAAAGATAAATAAGATAAATTAAAAAGGCAATCCCAATTGCAATAAACAGCCATACTGTCGAGTTACCTCCTTCTGAACATGCCTTGCCTGTGATTAAACAATCACTACCTGACTCTAAGGCTTTTTCAAAAATTTCTGCATCTTTTGATTTTCCTCCAAATCCGCCAACTGTTCCTCGCGTAACTTGATCAAATTTCATGTGAATTTGAACAGCAGCAGCACTCAACATACCTATTATAAAGAAGACAAAGACAGATAAGTTTTTTAGAGCTTTCTGGATGTAAGGAAGAGCAATTAGTATTAATAACGAAGCCACTAAAACAGCTCCGTAAGATAAATCTGTTACAAAACTTTGAAACCTTTCAAATCGAAAAGTAGATAATATAAAATTAATTAAATAGATATTGAGCGCTCCAAGGATTGCTCCGAAAGCACCCCCGCGACCCCCTACTAAACTAGAGCCTCCAAGCACTAATGCTGTTATTGCCATAAGCGTATATGTCGTGCCTTGTGTAGGATCACCGGAACCAATCAACCCGGTAAAAGCAATGGCTGCCAGAGCTGCATAAACACCACCTATTATATGAGCACCAATTCTAACTAAATAAATTCTAACACCGCTAGTGTAAGCTGATTTTTCATCAGAGCCCATTAGCTTTAAATGTTGCCAAAATGCTGTATGAGTTAGCGCATACCAAATTAATGTTGAGAATATAAGGAGTATGAGAACAGGTTGTATAATTTCAGTTCCAGCACTCCAAGATAACATCCACTCCGGTGCCCTTCCACCTGGTCTGGGTAAAATTACTAGATTTATCCCAGAAAAAGCCAAAAACATACTTAATGCAACGATAATAGGTTGGACCCGAACAAATAAAACGATCAAGGCATATAAAAATTGATAGATAACTCCAATTGCAATAGCGCAAACAAAGTATGCAACAGGAGATTGAATATACCCCGCTCCATATAATTGGATTGTGGTTACATTTATAAAACCGATCAAGGGACCCATTGATAAGTCCACTGTTACACGACCTGCAAGTGCTAGTACTGTAAGAGCATAAGTAGCTAATATTAAAGGAGTAGAGACCATTATGGCAGTTCCTATTCCAGAAGGAGATATAATTTGAGGACCTCTTATAAGAGCAAAAATAATTAAAGCAAAAAATATGAAAATAGGAACGATTAAATACTTTGAAGATTGAGGGTCGGAGCCAGAGATTTGTGAAGGCTTGATAGTATTTATAATTTGAGAAACCATATCTTAATCGAAGAATACTACTTTCATTTTTTCTCCATTGTCTAGAGTTCTAGATTCTTTTCTCATTATGCCTAATTTGTCAGTTTCTAATATTTTAATTTTTTTTGGATCGACAGTATTTAAATTTTCTAAATTATTATTAGAGGTAATATTAGAGACTAATAGATTTAAATTATTCTCAATATATTTTGTATTGTGATTGCCTTCTTGAAAGTTTTTGTCTTGCAAGAGTGAGATTAAAAAAGGGATATTTGTTTTAATACCTTTAATTTGAATTTTTTTTAAGTATGCAATTAATTTATCGATGGCATCCTCTCTAACTAAATCATGAGATATAATTTTTCCAATCATGGGATCATAATAAAAACTAATTTCTTCATTTTCTTCAAAACCCCAATCGAGACGAATACCATTTGGAGGATCGGGCAATATCATCTTTGAAATTTTTCCAGGAGAGGGTAAAAAATTTTTTTCTGGATCTTCTGCATATACTCGACATTCTATTGCATGACCATAACTAGAAATTTTTTCTTGATTTAGAAATTTAATTTTTCTGTTAAAAGCAAAATTTATTTGCATAGAAATTAAATCGTTATTTGTAACTAATTCTGTTACAGGGTGTTCTACTTGAATCCGTGTATTCATTTCCAAAAAATAATATTTTTGTTCATCCATATCGTAAATAAATTCAACTGTTCCTGCGCCTTGGTAATTTACATAAGATGATAATTTAATAGCCGATAAAGCCATTTGATCAATAATGTCTCTTGAGATTTTAGGTGCTGGGGACTCTTCAATTATTTTTTGATACCTTCGTTGCATTGAACAATCTCTTTCAAATAAATGAACAGAGCCCTTCTCACCAAAACCAAATACTTGGATTTCGATATGTCTGGCATTAGTAATAAATTTTTCTAT
>JAQWPC010000061.1:0-1745 GCA_029245555.1 Alphaproteobacteria bacterium | reverse complement strand
AAGACTTCTCCTGATTTTTGCGTAATTAACATTTGTTCATCATCAATCCACGTCATTCCCCAAGCTGCATCTAAAGCTATCGGGGTTTCTACTAAAGTGAAAGCAAGGGAATTAAAATAAAAGAAAAAAATAAAAGAAATTGTTAAAAAAAAAGATCTAAATAAATTTATAATTTTTAAAGTTTTCAACTGTAATTAAACTAGAAAATTTCCTATTTTATGTAATTTGATCTGTTTTAATAATTAACCGAATAATTACTAAATGGTATATCTTTATGTCTAATCCTAACATTGCCCAAAAAGGACCTTATGTTGTAGAGGTTGAAGAGGGGAAAAAATACTTTTGGTGCGCCTGTGGGCTCAGTAAGAAACAACCATTTTGTGATGGTTCACACAAAACAACAGGTTTTTCAACACTACCCTATACTGCAACTAAAACAGGTAAGGTATATTTTTGTGGGTGTAAGCAGAGTTCGAATAAACCACTATGTGACGGAACTCACAATAAATTAGAAGATTAAGTTACTTAACGCCTAATTTTTCTTGAATATCTTTCGATGAAGTAGTGTAGCGAAATACATATTTCTTATCATCATGACAATATTCAAACATTTTTTTTGCTGCTAACGCCGCCTCATGGAAGCCACTTAAAATCAGTTTTAGCTTTCCTGGATAAGTGCAGATATCTCCTACTGCAAATATTCGAGGCACTGATGTTTCAAAATTTTCTGTATTCACAGCGATTAAATTATTTTCTAAATTCAATCCCCATTCAGCAATTGGGCCTAATTCTATCTTTAAACCAAAAAAAGGGAAAATAGCATCTACGTTATTAATGACCGTCTCATCATCTAATGTAATATCAACTTGACCTTTTCCATTATCAGTCATTTTTTTAATTGTACCCATGTTAAATTTAATTTCTTTTTTATCGACTAAATCCATAACTTTATTTACCGAGTCTTGAACTGCTTTAAATTCTTTTCGTCGATGTATCAAAGTAATATCAGATGCGATTTGGTGAAAGCCCATGACATAATCTAAGGCAGAGTCACCACCACCAGCGATTAAAATCTTCTTACCTTCAAAGTCAGACCTTTTTTTCACAGAATAAAAAATATTTTTATTTTCAAATTCTTCTAGACCGGGTGTTGGTATTTTTCTAGGAACAAAACATCCTGAACCTGCAGCAATAACTAAAGACTTGCATTTAATGACAGTATCTAAATTGGTTGTTATCTCTATATGATTTTCTTGAACATCAATTTTAGAGGTTAATTGATTTAAATGATATGTTGGGCTAAATGGTTCTGCTTGAGTAATTAAATCGTCTGTTAACTCTTGCCCTGTAATGGCTGGGCGTGAAGGAATATCATAGAGATTTTTATCAGGGTAAAGTTCTGCACACTGACCACCAATTTTATCGAGATTATCAATGAGGTGAGCCTTCATATCAAGCAGACCTAATTCAAAGACTTGAAAGAGGCCACAGGGGCCTGCTCCAATTATAACAACATCTGTTTCATGATGAGAGCCAGGATTTACAATATTACTCATGTCTTATTATATAGGTATTAATTCCAATTATGGAACTAGGACCAATTTCCCTATGAATTTCTTCTCCATAAACACATTTTGCGCTTTCTTGATATCTTGTAAAGGAAAAGACTGCGAAACTAGCGGTTTAATTTGTCCCTCTTCTATGTAGCGAATAACGTTCTCGAAGACATAAGGATCATTAACAGT
>JAQWPC010000043.1:0-2127 GCA_029245555.1 Alphaproteobacteria bacterium | reverse complement strand
TGTATTAACTGATTGCCCACCTGCTCCACCAGATCTATAAACATCTATTCTTAAGTCAGAGTCTTTAATTTCTACATCTAAGTCCTCTGCCTCTGGTAAAACAGCAACAGTAGCAGCTGATGTATGAATTCTTCCACCTGATTCTGTTTCAGGAATTCTTTGAACTCTGTGAACACCAGACTCATTTTTAAGAAATTTAAAAACCCCATCTCCTTGTATCTCGATTACAGCTTCTTTAATTCCCTTCAAACCAGTTTCACTTTTTTCCATGGGCTGAAATCTCCAATTCTTTAAAGAAGAGTATCTTTCATACATTCTATAAAGGTCTCCAGCAAAAAGAGCCGCCTCATCTCCACCAGTCCCCGCTCTAATCTCCAAAATAACATTTTTTTCATCAGCTTCATCTTTTGGCAATAGGGCTACTAGTAAATCTTTATTATTTTGCTCTAATTCTTTTTCAAAATCTGGTAATTCTGATTTAGCTAAGTCTCTCAAATCTTCATCATTTTCATTTTCTAAAATATCCTTATATCCCCTAATCTCATTTTCTAATTTTTCAATAGCATCTGAGAGTTCAATAATTGGCTGTAATTTTGATAAGTCTTTATTTATTTGAATGATTTGTTTATTGTCTAATTTCTCAGAATTCATTAATTTTTGATTTAATTCTGAATATTTACTTTTTAAATCTAGGATTTGTTTATCTAATTTCATTTTCTAAATTAAAATCCTTTAAAGAATATGTTTTTTGAATTTTCTTATTTAAATCTTTAACAGCAATTTCATTGGATTGAATTTCAGACTCTCCAATCAGTAAAAGGAAATCAAAATCATTTTTATCCGCATATGAAAATATCTTTTTTATATTGTTACTAACTTTAATTTCATGTGAATAATCAGAATTATATAATTGCTTTAAAACACCTAAATTATTTAAATATTCTTCTTTTTGTAGGGCTAATAAAATTTTTTTAGATGAGTTAGTATTTGATACATATTCAGGTAATAAATCCATTAATCGCTCTATGCCTGCCGCCCAACCAATACCAGGTATATCTTTTGTTGAGATCATATTGATCAATTTATCGTACCTTCCTCCAGCTAAAATTGCATTTTGCCTTTTTTCTTCAATGGTTTGGAATTCAAAAGCTGTATGGGTATAGTAATCCAAACCTCGAACAAGCCTATCATCCTCTTTAAAGGATATTCCATTATCTGTTAACAATATTTTAATTTTTAAGAAATACTCTTTGCTTTCTTTCGACATATGCTCATATATCTTTGGAGCATTAGTTAAGATCTCTTTATCTGAGTCATCTTTGCTATCTAGTATTCTTAGTGGATTTTTATCTAAACGTAATAATGAGGTTTCAGATAGTTTTTTTTTAAATTGAAAAAGATAATCTCTCAAGAGGCTTGAATAATTAATTTGGTCTTCATTAGATCCTAGTGAATTGATTAAAAGATTATATTTATCATTTGGAAGGCCTAATTTGCTTATTAGAGCTGAAGCTATATAGATTATTTCAAAATCAATAAAAGGAGATTTCTCACCTATATTTTCAATATTAATTTGATGAAACTGTCTATATCTCCCTTTTTGAGGTCTTTCTCTTCGAAACATAGGACCATGGGTAGAAAATTTCAACGATCCAGTTTGGTAATTCAAAGCCGCAAATCTTGCGATGCCACTAGTGGCCTCAGGCCTCAGACATAAAATAGATTCATTCTTATCAACAAATGAATACATTTCTTTTGAAACAATATCTGTATGTTCTCCTACAGAGCGCGTAAAAAGCTCTTGATTTTCAAGAATAGGAGTTTGAATAGATTTAAAATTGAATTTAGTAGCTATGCTATAAAAAGATTCTACCACATAATTAAATTTATCTATCTCTTGTCCGTATAAATCATGGGTTCCTTTTACTGGCAATATATTTTTATTCATTTTTATTGGTGCAAAAGCTCAACTTTTTCTTCAATTTTTTCTACTAGATAATCAACTAAATTTTCATTTTGAATTCTATGACTTTTTTTTCCATCAACATAGACCATATGTGTATTATTTCCACCACCGGTAATTCCAATATTTGTCATTGTAGCCTCACCTGGGCCATTAACAACACA
>JAQWPC010000041.1:0-2959 GCA_029245555.1 Alphaproteobacteria bacterium | reverse complement strand
ATCTTCTGTTTCATGATATATAATTAAAAGCCCTTCAAGGTCTGGTTTAAAGTTAATAGCAGGGACATCCCCAATAGTGCCCTTTACATCTATGCTTTTATTTTTTGATCCTGATAATATTTTAAATTCTTCAAATCTATTAGGATCATACATAAGTCGCATTCCCTCAAACTCTTGCCCTACTTTTAGATGTGCTTCTAAGTTTTCATTTTGCAAAAAATAGTCTGAAGGTTCTATCCAAAACTCATGAGCCTGAATGTTAGAGGTGCTCAAAATAAAACCTAATGAAATGACAAGATTATTTTTTAAAAATTTGATATAAGGGCTCATAGTGAAGAAATATTTTATATTATTTTTTATTTTTATTTGCTTTCAAACTCAGTCCCATGAAATAAAACCAGCTGTTGTGGATGTTATCATTTCTGATGGAAGTGTATCAATAGAATTAGTCATAAATGCAGAAACTGTTCTTGCTGAAGTCGATGCTTCAACGTACCAAGATACAAACAATGCTCCAGAATCATTAAAATATGACAACTTTCGAGCCTTATCAGATGAGAGGCTAATTGAATTTATAAATGATCAAAGTATAAAATTTATCAATAAAATTAAAATTACTGACTTATCTGGGCCTTTGAAGCTTCAATTAGAGGATATTTTCATATTCCCTGAGGGCAATTTAGAAATACCTCGAGAAACTACTCTTAAATTTATTAGTGAAACAAATAATGAAAATATAACACTTCAGTTTGATAAATTTATGGGCGATGTAGTCATCAGGCAATTTAATGATGATACCAAAGAAACTGTAAAATATGCCAGTTATTTAAAACCAGCTGAGATATCAGAGCCCTTATTAAATACTACTTCATCTTCATTCTTACAAACCTCAATGGAGTACTTAGTATTGGGAATTGAACATATTGTACCTAAGGGCTTAGATCATATTTTATTTGTGATTGGTATATTCTTTTACTCTTTAAAACTTAAGTCTCTTATTGGACAAGTAACAATGTTTACAATAGCTCATTCTCTAACTTTAATATTAGCTAGTCTTAACATCATATATATACCTGCTTTTATTATTGAACCCCTAATAGCACTTTCAATTAGCTATATAGCTTTTGAAAATATTTTACAAAAAAAGCTGTCTTTAAATTCTTCGCTTGCCCGATATATCATTATTTTTATTTTTGGCTTAATCCATGGATTAGGTTTTGCTTTTGTACTAGGCGATATTGGCCTCAATGCAAGTCAGTTTATTCTTAGTCTTATATCATTTAATCTGGGAGTGGAAATAGCTCAAATAGGAATTATAATAATATTATTTTTGATTATGACTGTCCCTTCAAGACAGCCTTGGTATTCAAACTATATTCAATATCCTATTTCAGCAATTATTGGTTTAATTGGTCTTTACTGGTTTATTGAAAGAGTTTTCTTTTAAAATTTTGTTTTAATGTTTCCTAAAACCTCAAGGTTTTTATTAGCGATAACTATCTCACCTGATGCTGGATAATAGTTTAATGCCCCTGCAATAATAATATAGTGAGTCACAAGAATGAGGTTGCCTCGATCATCTTCCCAATCACTTAAGAATTGTTTTAATTGTGATATTTGCTTACTATGATTTTTCTTAAAAATGCCTGAGAAAGTTGAGTTTAAAGCACTCCAAGCTTCTAATTCATCAAAGGCGTATTTTGCTGTATCTATACATCTACACCACTGACTAGATAAAACTTGATCTATTGGAACTTGATAATTACGAAAGATTTCACCAATGACGTAAGATTGATTGATCCCTTGTTGATTGAGATTTCTTTGAGTATTGCAATCACCAAGTAAAAAACTTGCTGGATCGCCTCCACCGGGGGCATAGGCGTGTCTAATAAAAATAACTTTTCCACCCTCTTGTAACAACTTGATTTCTTTGGTGTTAGCAAATAAGAAAGAATGAAAAATAAAATTAAAACTAAGAAAAAATATGATTAATTTAATCATTTAGACTGAAATTGTAATATCGCTTTATTTTTAATATCAACCCAATACTGATCAGCCTCTTCCGCCGTATACTTTCCATAAAGGTTCATCCAGAGTTCTGCTGTTAAGATAGATAATTCCTTATCATTATTTTTCCATTTTTCAAATGACCAGGATTCCCCTGAGGGTCTGACACCTTTTTGAGAAAAATATTTAGCTTCCACATTTTTTTCTTCTACTTTGGCTACTAATTTTTGAGGAATAAATTCCACATCTTCAAAAAACAAAATACGCGATATGTCTTCATTACTCAATCCCTTGACTAGAGTGCCCTGAACACCCTTATACTTAGGATCAAAGATAATTACAGGAAATGACTCATTCATTACAAGTCTAAGTTCGCTATGAGGCACAAAAGCTTCTTGAAAGACTAAACCTGAAGAAGGTCTGCCTATTACAGTCTCAAGAATGGGCAAGGAACGAAGGGTGCCATAAAAAAAAAAATAATCCATTGGAATTAAAACAACTCAGGAAGAGAATTTTGATTAATACCCATTGTTTGCAGCAGTATGCAAATTTGTTTAGAAATTTCAACACTATTTGGTGTGTCACTGTGCAGACAAATTGAATGAATGGGAGTTTTGAGAATAAATCCATTACGGCTGACTATCGCTTCTTCCATAATCATTTTTTTTAAATGTTGTTGTGATGAATGTGGATCATGAATTACTGCACCTTTATATGAACGAGGAGTTAAAGAACCATCATCTTCATAGGTCCGATCTGCAAAAATTTCTAATGCAGTTTGGAGTCCTTCATTTTGACTAGCATGTGCCAATTTACTTAAGGCAGGGGCTAGAATAATGAGATTAGGATAAAATTTTTTTATAAATAATACGATTTCATAAGCCAAATCTTCATCGCGACATGCTAACGTGCTAAGAGCACCATGAGGCTTTAAATGAGTTGTTAATGTGCG
>JAQWPC010000033.1:0-8336 GCA_029245555.1 Alphaproteobacteria bacterium | reverse complement strand
ACTCTTTCATACATGGGTATTGTTCTATCACCTACATTTTCAATGTGGAGCTATAGTGTCAAATCTCCTAAATCATTTTATTATTATCAAATATGGGGATCTGGAGCCATAGTAGGAATATTTTTATTTATTTTTGCAGCTCTATTAGGGGTAGGGGCTAATTTACTGGGTGCCAATCCTTCCATAAATTTAAATGGCTTCGCTCTTAGCCAAATTCTTCCAGAGTTAGATATTAATAATGTCTCATCACTAATTTTTTCATTTATAGGCAGCCTAGGCTCAGCTTCACCTATCTTAGTTGGCTTATTGTCAATTTGTTTAATTGCAGCATTACAATCAACTCTTGCTGCTTTTTTGATGACCTCAGGAAGTATGGTTGCGAGAGATCTCTACAGACCTTACATTGATAAAGAGCCAAGTTGGAAAAGAGAATTGTTGGTAGCAAGATTAGCAATGCTACTTATTTGTCTTGCAGCTCTTTATCTTGCCACATTTTTTGAAACATCTTTGATTCTTTTAGGGGGATTAGCAATAGCTTTTGGATTTCAATTATTTCCAGTTTTACTAGGAATGATTTGGTTTCCTTGGATTACTAAAACAGGAGCTACCCTTGGCCTTATCACTGGTATGTTTTTTGTAATTCTAGCTGAGACTTTTGGACATAAGTTAACTGGTAACGCTCTTCCATGGGGTAGGTGGCCTCTTACAATATATTCAGGATTGTGGGGTTTGTTTTTTAATGTGATTGTGTGTTTTTTATCATCTGCTTTTTCAAGTAATGATACTGACAAAGAACATCGAAAAAGTTTTCATGACTTTATGAATGATCATATGGGTATTCATCCTTCAAGAAAAAAAATTAAATCTTTTGCTTATGTTTTATTTTTGATTTGGGCATTTTTTTCTATTGGCCCTGGATTAATTTTTGGAAATCTAATTTTTGGAAGTGCCGACCTATCTTATGATAAATGGGTTATGGGTATACCTTCTCTTTGGGCATACCAAATTATATGGTGGGCTGCTGGAGTGCTTTTAATCTGGTTTATGGCTAACAAAATGGACTTATCAACGCTCCCCAAAAAACCTATTTTAAATGGAGATGAGTACTCAGCTCCTGATGATATCGAAGACAAAGGAAATTATATTGACAAAATGGGTGGTGGATATGGATGGCCTTTAATATTAATCGGTATGGCCGTTGCTACGGTTATCCTATCTGTTTATGCTTTATAACTATGAATAAATTAAAAAAACCTTTATTTTTAGGTTCTTTTTTCGTATTCTGTTTCAAATACTGGAACGAAAAACTGTTTGAAGGGATAAGAGGAACTACAATAAAATAATGTCAGATTTTAGCTATAAGCAACCTTCTAGTGTGCAATTAAATAAAGGCCATAAGCACACAGATGATTTTATTACCAAAAAATATATCTTACCCATGCTGAGAGATCCTCAAAAATTGAAGTCCTTAATTGAAGAACACAGAGCCACACCAGTTGGAAGGGCCGCAACGAGAGATCATGGTGTCATACAACATAGTCAAGATCTTCAAACTCTATTAGATAAATTAAGAAGAGGAAGTAAGGCAAATGGTTTTGTTACTATTTGTTTAAAACTTCATGAGGATTATCGTATTGGAATTACTACAGGAGTCAGAGGAGAACCAGTAAATATTACTGATGACTCATATTCCTCTGAAGAAGCTGCTGAACATGCAATTTTTTTAAAAAGAATTAACAGATTACTTGAAGAATATAGTGGAGAATAAAAATGTTAAAAATAACAGGGTATAGCGATAAATATACAGCTCATCCGGGTGAAGAAGTAAAATTTTATATAAACGCAGAGAATAATGATAAATTTGATGTCCAACTTGTAAGACTTATACATGGAGATACAAACCCTGAGGGCCCGGGATATAAGGAAGAAGAAATTAGCGCATCCTGTAATGGAACCTATCAAGGTAAGAATCAAAGAATTCATGGTGGGTCTTATATAGTAGTGCCTCAGCATGATAATTTAAATATTGAGAGTTTTACAATGCAAGCTTACATTTTCCCAACTACTCCAGATAAAGGTAGACAAGGAATTCTTACTAAATTTAATGAACAAGACAAAAAAGGTTTTGGCCTTTTTGTGGATGACAACGGATGTTTATCTGTTGAAATCGGAGATGGCTCACAAGTAACTACTATTTCCTCTGAAAAAAAACTTCTAAGAAAAGTATGGTACCTTGTTATCGCTACCTTTGATGCAAAATCTAGAAGATTAACTCTACACCAAGAGCCAAGAGTAACATCCACTAATGGTGGATTGGGAATGGCTATTTTAAATCCTATTGAGGAAACTTCAGCTATTATTGAAACCACAAGTTCTGTTATTCCAGCACCGAACGACTCACCTATTCTTATTGCAGCCACCTCTCTTCACAACAGATCTGGTAGAAAAATATCAGGAGGACATTTCAAGGAAGTTTTAGAACCGATTGAATTACCTGAGCAAACTAAAACATTCAATGGTAAGATTGATAGACCAAGATTATCTAATGTTGCTTTATCAAAAGCTGAAATTGAGTCTTTAGCCTCAAGTTATGATGAGTGTAATACTCATATAAGATCTACTGTAGTGGCGGCATGGGATTTTCACGCTAATATTGGCAAAAATATTTCTTCAACTAAAATTGTTGATACATCACCAAATAATCATCATGGCTTTATAATTAATATGCCAAATAGAGGTATGACTGGACATAACTGGACTGCAGATGAAATGGTTTTTCATCATAAACCTAACGAATATGGAGCTATCCATTTTCATGATGATGATATAGACGATGCTCGCTGGGATGTTGATTTTACTTTAAAGGTTCCTGAGAATTTAAAAAGTGGAGTTTACGGTGCAAGGTTAAGAGTTGATGGAAGAGAAGAATCTGAATTTGAAGACTACATTCCTTTTTGTATAAAACCACCCAAAGGTAAAGCGACATCAAAAATTTTATTTTTACTTCCTACTAATAGTTACATGGCATATTCAAATGACAACTTAGGCACAAACTCAGTTGTTGCCCAATTACTAGCTGGAAAAGTTCCGGTCTTAAATCCCTCTGATTTATATTTAAATGAACACAGAGAGTACGGACTATCTACTTATTCATTACACTCTGATGGACACGGTGTTTCTATTTCATCAAGGTTGAGACCTATTTTGAATATGAGACCTAAATACAGACATTGGCTATCCCCTTCTCTTTGGCAATTAAACGCTGACCTTCATTTAACAGATTGGTTAGAAGAAAAAGGTTTCGAGTTTGATGTTTTAACAGATGAGGACTTAGAGCATGAAGGTGTTAATCTTTTAAACAGATACAAAGTTGTTTTAACTGGAAGTCACCCTGAATATTCATCTGAAAAATATATGGATGCACTTGAGTCTTATCAAATGCAAGGTGGAAGATGTTTCTACCTTGGTTCAGATGGCTTTTATTGGATCAGTGAATATCATCCTGATAACTCGAACATAACAGAAGTTAGAAAAGGTGAAGCTGGAACGAGAGCGTGGACTGCTAATCCAGGGGAGTACAATAATGCATTTGACGGTAAATACGGAGGTATGTGGAGAGCAAGAGGAAGAATACCTTCTAAGGTATGTGGACTAACTTTTACTTCTTATGGTTTTGATGTTTCCTCATATTACAAACGAGAAGAGGACAGTTTCAAACCTGAGTGCTCATGGATTTTTGAGGGTATTGGTGCCGATGAGGTCATTGGTGATTTTGGATTAGTGGGAGGTGGTGCAGCTGGAGTAGAGCTTGATCGTTATGACTTAGAACTTGGCACTCCTCATAATGCATTTTACTTAGCCAGATCGCAAGATCATTCAAATATGATGCTTCAGGTAAATGAAGAAATTCACTTTGCAGTGAGAGGCTACCATGGTGGTGGCCATGAAAATCCAATGGTTAGAGCGGATATGATTTATTACAAAACTCCAAATAACGGAGCAATGTTTGCCCCAGGTTCTTTGGCTTGGTGTGGTAGTTTATCTCACAATAATTATAACAATAATGTATCTAAAATTATGGAAAATACACTCAAAGGCTTCCTTAAAGATGGACCTTTACCCTAAATGAAAAAAGAGAATATGCAGGAAATCCCTTGGGGAAAAGAAACCCTCGGTGCTCTTGATACTCCAATTAATGATTTAGAAAAAAAAGCTCTTCAAAACCTTGATATAGATAAGTTGAATGATATGGCAGAATGTTTATTTGCCCTCAACAATAGACATTACGGACCTATCCCTGGAACATATATGGTTATGTGTGTTGACCCTGGAAAAACATGGTGTGTCGGCCAGTTGAGTGCAGATAGAGCGAAACCATTTATTCTCTTTCCAGACATGGTTTATGAATCAGAAGTAGAGGCAACAAAAGCCGCAGAAGCTCTTAAAGCTGAAAAAGCTGAGAGCGTTCCCTGTAGAAATATCTAATAAGATGGCAAAAGCCAACATCATGATTGATAATGAGAGGACCCGAGTCACTGAATGGTCTTTTGAAGTTGGCGATGAAACAGGACAGCACGTTCATGAATATGATTATGTGGTCGTCCCTATGTTAGATGGAGAACTAAAAATAATTAATCATGATGGTGAGGTAGCTATTTCAAAACTACAAAAAGGAAATTCTTATTTTAGACAAAAAGGTGTTAATCATAATGTTTTGAATAATAATAATTTCCCCTATAAATTTATTGAGATAGAAATTAAGTAAATGAAAAAAACCCCAACCATGAACTATAAGAAATCAGATTTAGATAAGTTCGATGATATTATTCAAAATAAAAAGAAAGAAATTAAAGAAGATTACTCAATCAAAGAAGCAATAGCTCAATCAAAAGCAGAATATAGCAATCTTACAAACACCTCATCAGAGATAAGACTTTATATGTTTCAAACCGGAACTTTAAAAACGAAAATGAAATATATTAAGATGAATCAATCAAATGAGGATTTTGAAATTCCTGTTCCTTGGTTCTTGATCAGGCACCCACAAGGTGATGTTGTTATTGATGGAGGTAATGCAAAAGAAGTAAGTGAAGATATGTATGCTCATTGGGGTGATGTTGTAGCTGCTTATGAACCTGTTATGGGAAAAAAAGAGAACTGTATTGATCAACTAAATAATATTGGTGTTGATCCTGCAGGAGTTAAATATGTTTTACATTCTCATTTGCATCTCGACCACTCGGGTGGAGTGGGGAGGTTCCCTAATGCTACTTATGTCGTACAACAAAGAGAATATGACTATGCTTTTAATCCTGATTGGTTCTCTAAGCCAGCATATATTAGAAAAGATTTTGATAAGCCTAATATTAAATGGAAGTTTCTAGATCATAAAAATGATGATTTCTATGATCTTTTTGGAGATGGTTCTATTATCTTGATATTCACGCCTGGACATGCCCCTGGCCACCAATCCTTCTTAGTTAAGTTACCTAACACAGGATATGTTCTGTTAACGATTGATGCTGCTTACACTATGGACCACTGGAATAATTTAACTTTACCTGGATTAGTCTGCTCAGCAGTTGATGTGGTCGACTCTGTTAAAAAATTAAAAAAGATTGCTAAAGAAAAAAAAGCTATTGTTGTTACTGGTCATGATCCTCATGCGTGGGAAGGCTTTAAAAAAGCTCCTATGTTTTATTATGACTAAATTATGACAGATTATTTTCAAAATATTCCA
Organism: Alphaproteobacteria bacterium; assembly: GCA_029245555.1. Classification (GTDB taxonomy): domain Bacteria; phylum Pseudomonadota; class Alphaproteobacteria; order HIMB59; family HIMB59; genus HIMB59. The sequence goes on along the minus strand of JAQWPC010000033.1, from coordinate 2,596 downwards.
AAAATTAAATACGAAGGAAAAGACTCCAATAATCCTTTATCTTTTAAATATTATGAAGCTGATAAAATCATATTAGGAAAAAAATTAGAAGAACATCTGAAAATGGCTGTGTGCTATTGGCATACTTTTAATTGGCCTGGAGGGGACCCTTTTGGTGGTCAGACTTTTTTACGTCCTTGGATGGAAGCAGGAGACCCTATTGAACAAGCAAAAGATAAATTAAATAATGCTTTTAGTTTTTTTGAAAAATTAGGAATACCTTATTTTTGTTTTCATGATGTAGACATAGCTCCTGAGGGGTCTAATTTTTCAGAAACTGAAAAAATTCAAAAAACTATTATTGATGAAGTCTCAAGTAAATTACAAACTTCTAAAGTTAAACTCTTATGGGGTACGGCAAATCTTTTTAGCAATCGGAGGTATATGGCTGGAGCAGCAACTAATCCTGACCCAGATGTTTTTCAATATGCAGCTGCACAAGTAAAGATGTGTCTTGAAAATACTAAACTTCTTGGAGGACAGAATTATGTACTCTGGGGAGGCAGAGAGGGATACGAAACTATTTTAAATACAAATATGAAGCAGGAATTAGATCAATTAGGTCGATTTTTGAATATGGTAGCAGAACACAAACATAAAATTGGTTTTGAAGGCAATTTATTAATTGAACCTAAGCCTCATGAGCCAACAAAACATCAATATGATTTTGACTCAGCAAATGTTTTTGCTTTTCTTCAAAAATATGGAATAGAAAAGGAATTTAAACTTAATATAGAAGTCAACCATGCTATTTTAGCTAAACATACGTTTGAGCATGAAATAGCTTATGCTATAGCAAATAATGTATTAGGTAGTATTGATGTCAACAGAGGTGATTATTTAGTTGGCTGGGATACCGATCAATTCCCTAACAATGTTGAAGAATTAGTATTACCATTTTATTACATCTTCAAAAATGGTGGTTTGGGCAATGGTGGCTTGAACATGGATGCAAAAGTTAGAAGACAATCCATTGATCCTGAGGATCTTTTTTATGCACATATTGGATCTATGGATACTTGTGCTAGGACATTAATTGCTGTCGAAAAAATGATTAATGATGGATCTTATGACAATTTTTTACAACAAAGATATCAAGGATGGGAGTCTAATAAAGAGCTTATAAGTTCTGACTCCTTAGACAATATCTATCAAAGAGTAAAATCAGAAAACATCAATCCCAATCCTCGGTCTGGTAGGCAAGAATACCTTGAAAATCTCATCAATTCTTTTATTGAATAAAATATGCAAGTAAAAAAATATCTATTTGATCTTGGTAATGTATTTTTTGATTGGAACCCTAGACATGTTTTAAAAGAGATAATTACAGATGAAGAATTATTAAATAAATTTTTAAGTGAAGTGGCATTCCCCCACTTAGATATGCGTTGTGATGCAGGTGTTAAGATTAATACAGCTGTAAAAGAAGCAGTTGAAAAATTTCCAGAGTTTGAAAACGAAATCAATTTTTATTACCCTAATCACAGAAATATGGTTAATGGATCCTATCAAGACACTATTGATGTTTTTCAAAAAATTAAATCTTATGGTTTTCCTTGCTACGTTTTATCAAATTGGTCTGATGAAACTTATGAAGGTATGGAGGAAGAATACCCTTTTTTAAAAGAATTTGATGATAAGATTATTTCTGGTAGGGAATTCTTAGTAAAGCCAGATCCTCAGATTTATAAATTAGCTATGTCAAGATTTGACCTAGTGCCAGAAGAGACTTTATTTATTGATGATCGAGAAGATAATATACAATCAGCTCAAAGTTTAGGCTTTCAAACAATTCATCTCACAGACCCATCAACTATAAAATCAGACATAAAAAAATTCTTAGTTGTTTAAATTAGACAATAAAATTGGATTAGGTTTGGCTGCCTTGGGTCGACCAGGTTATATCAACATTAGCCATGACGATGACTTAGGTAAGGATAAATCAAAAGCATCAATGCGAGATTATTGTCATCATATTCTTGATTTTGCCTATAGAGAAGGTGTTAGATATTTTGATACAGCAAGAGTTTATGGAGATGCTGAAGAATTCTTAGCTAGTTGGATAAGAAAACAGTCGCAATTTAATGGATTTGTTGGGTCAAAATGGGGTTATGAATATTTAGCAGATTGGCAAGTCAATGCCGATAAGCATGAAAGAAAAGACCACTCTTTAAATTTTTTAAAACAACAATGGGTTGAGACAAGAATAAATTTAGGAAAAAATATTGATCTGTATCATATTCACTCAGTTACTCCAGAAAGCTCAGTTTTAGATGACCCTCTAGTGATCAAAGAATTAGAAGGTATTAAAAAGCATGGACTAGAAATTGGAATTTCTACGAGTGGCCCCGATCAAAGAAAAACAATCGAACACTTATTAAAAATAAATGAAAAATTAAAATTATTTTCTTTTCTCCAGTCTACGATTAATATTTTTGAGCAATCCTGTATTCCAATTCTAAAAGAGGCTAATGATCAAAAAATTAATATTATTGCAAAAGAAGTCTTTTCAAATGGACTGCTTACAAATGCTAATAAGGATTATCATCAAGAGGAT
>JAQWPC010000017.1:0-2892 GCA_029245555.1 Alphaproteobacteria bacterium | reverse complement strand
GTTGAAGAAACTTTTGGTCCAATTATTCCAATTATTCGAGTTTCTAATGATATTGAAGAAGTGGCTCAAGTTTCCAATTCTACTGCTTTTGGTCTTTCCTCAGGGGTTTGTACAAATGATTTAAGAATTTCTAATTTTTTTATTCAAAATTTAAATGTTGGTAATGTAAATATTTGGGAGGTCCCAGGATATCGTATAGAAATGTCTCCTTTTGGAGGAATTAAAGATTCAGGTTTAGGATACAAAGAGGGTGCTTTAGAGGCAATGAAAAGTTACACCAACTTGAAAACCTATTCCCTGCCTTGGTAGATAAATGACTAAATCTCAATATGAATTAATTATTATAGGAGCGGGTGTAGTAGGTATGGGTGCCGCGCTAGCAGCCCATAAAAAAGGAATAAAAAAAATTTTAGTTATCGATCGCCACCAAGCTTGTACGGGGGCATCTATTAGAAACTTTGGATTTATCACTATAACGGGGCTTCGGCAGAAGTTGATGCAAAAAAGAGCCTTACGATCTCGAGAAATATGGTTAGATCTTGTCAAGAAAGCAAAAATTACTGTTAATCATCGAGGTTTATATCTTGTGGCACAACACAAAGAAAGCATCCCAGTTTTAGAGGAGTACTTAAAAGTTGATCCTCGAAAGACTGTTAAACTTTTATCAAAAAAAGAAATGGAAGCACAAAGCCCACTGTTCAAAAAAAATAATAACTTTGGAGGCTTATATAGTAGTGATGAGGTTCGTATTGAACCTAGGCTTGCTATCCCTGCTGTAGCTAAATATTTACAATCAATAGGAATTGATTTTTTATGGAGTGAAGAAGTTTTAGATTTCTCTCATCAAAAAATTATTACTCAGAAAAGAAAAATTCAATTTAAAAAATTAGTTATGGCTCCCGGTAATCATCTAAAAGGTTTAGGCAGAGGCGTATTTGAAAAAAAAGAAGTGCAATCTAGTAAGTTACATATGCTACGAGTAATGCCAGAGAAAAAAATAACACTTCCAGGAGGTATTATGGCAGACTTAACGTTGATGAGATATCCAGGATATGAAAATCTCCCCTCGAAAAAAAAACTTGATAAGGTCATCAAAAAAACTAGTCGAGCTGAATTAGATAATGGTATCCACGTTATTGTTGTTCAAGGCAAGGATGGATCTCTTACAATAGGTGACTCTCACCACTATACCCACGATACCCACTATCCATTTGAAAATGAAACTATAGATAATTTAATACTGAAAAAATTTGATCAAGTCTTACCTATAGGTAAATATAAAGTCATAGAAAGATGGTTTGGAGAATACCCTTCAGGAAAAAAAGACTATCTTGATCATTGGCTAGATAAAAATATCTGTATTGCAAATGTTACAACTGGGATTGGTATGTCAACAGGTTTTGCTTTTGCTGAGGATGTTATAAGCAAGCTTTAGTAAAATGATATAATTTTGTTTAGATAATCTTTTGTCATTCTCTTTATTTCTTATAATTGTTATTACAGCAGTCGCACACACGACTTGGAATGTGTTATTAAAGACATCGGATAACAAAGTATTTTTCCTTAGAAGCATTCTTCTATTAGCAAGTTTAATATTTATTCCTGTTTTATTTTTTATTAAACCACCTTCTCCTGAGGCATATAAATTTCTAGCAGCATCTCTTTTTATTCATATTTTCTACAATGTCTTCCTCATCAAAATGTATAGCTATTCCGAAATATCTTTTTCTTATCCTATAGCCCGAGGCAGTCCTACACTAATATTGCTTGTTGCATCTCCTTTTTTGTTAGGGGATCAGATTAGCAATCTAAATAATATAGGGGCTTTAATTTTAACCAGCGGAATTTTTTTCCTTATTTTTTCTGAAGGAAACTATAAGAAAATTAATTTTAAAGGACTCGGACTATCTTTAATGGTAGCGTGTACAATTGTTGTTTACACACTTGTAGATGCACAAGGAGCTAGACTCTCAGACAGTGTCTTTTCCTATGGAATTTACATGTTTGCCATGGAAGGAATTATTTTCAATCTTGCTTATATACTTTTCTTCAAGGATAAAAAAATTCCCTTAAAGTTTATACTTAGTGAAAAATATAAAATTTTATTTGCTAGTCTTTTAGTTACTTTTGCATATTTGCCAATTCTATATGCCTTTACCAAAGTAAATGTCCCCTCAGTAGCAGCACTGAGAGAGATTAGTATTTTATTTACCTCAATATACGGTGTTTATTTTTTAAAAGAAAAGTTTGGATTGATAAAAGTTATTTCAGCTGCTCTTATTGTTGTAGGCTGTATAACAATTAGAATAGCAGCAGGATAATTTAAAAACGTTTATCAAAATCTTTGTAACCCATTAATTTTGGAATACGATATTTTATATTTTTAGGTAAGTTTTTATCATTATTAGTATGGCGTAAAACTTTTTGAACTTTTGCCTTTAAAGCAGCTTCAATTCCTACATCTGAGTCCTCAATTACTAAAACCTCACTAGCCTTAAGCCCTAATTTTTTATACCCAATAACATAGCCATTTTTAAAAGGTTTATAAGGAATATCCCCCGTACAAGATGTAATATTCCCCCTAAAATATTGGTGAAGATTATTTTTTTTTAAGATCTTCAATATGTGATGTTTATGTGCATTAGAAACTATTCCTATTTTTAAATTTGTTGAACGAATGAATTTTTTGAGATGAGGATAAATTTTGGGACTTTGTTCATTAAAAGCTTTTTTTAGCTCTTTTCTGTAATTTCTCATAATTCTTGGAAGATTATAATTTTCTTCTAAAATGAGTTTTTGAAATAAGTGTTCTGAAATAATTCCAATAGTTGATTTTTGTTTAATGCTTTTATCATAGGTTATCCCCATCTTTTTGAGTGTAAGCAATGCTGT
>JAQWPC010000167.1:0-6349 GCA_029245555.1 Alphaproteobacteria bacterium | reverse complement strand
TCTATCAGATCGAATGAAACCTAAGGTTTCAAATTGATTACTTGCTCCAGGTCCATTTTTTAAAAACATCCATTGCATTCCTATAAGCAATTTTGAAATGGGATTTAAATATTTATACAGAGTTATAGGCTGAAGGCATTTGACCTGAAAATAAACTTCAAGATGATCTTGTAAATTTTTTCCAACCCCAGGTAAATGATTTAAAACAGAGACGCCTATGCTTTTTAACTCCTCTCCGTCTCCAATACCTGAGCGCTGTAAAATTGCAGGACTATTAATTGAACCTGCTGACAAAACTATATCTTTTTTAACATTTATAATTCTTGTCTCACCTTGATATATAAATTTCACACCGATAGCCTTCTTACCCTCAAAAATTATTTGATCAACAAGTGCTCTCTTTAAAAGCTGAACATTTTTCTTTTTTAAAGCAGGTTTTAAGTAAGCCTTTGCTGTTGAATATCTAGAGCCTTTCCAAACAGTCATATCTGCTGGACCGAAACCCTCTTGGCGAAAACCATTATAGTCCTCTGTGGCGGAATACCCTGCTTGTTCGGATGCTTTGACGAAAGCTCCATGAAGGGGATTCTCTCTCTTTCCTCTGGAAACTTGCAAGGGTCCTTCATTACCGCGAAAATCAGATTGAAAGCCATTGCTTGTTTCCATTCTTTGGAAATAAGGAAGAACATCCTTGTAATCCCATCCATCCGCTCCATTTTGGGCCCAATAATTATAGTCTCCTGGGTTTCCTCGAACATAAATCATTCCATTTATAGAAGAAGACCCCCCTACGACCTTTCCTCTCGGACAAACTATCGAGCGACCATTTAAATTATGTTCTGGTTCTGCTTTATAGCCCCAATCATATTGAGCCATATTCATTGGATAAGATAAAGCAGCAGGCATTTGAATAAATGGACCAATATCAGTTCCACCAAACTCAAGAACTAAAACTTGATTTTTTCCGCTTTCCCCCAGCCTATAGGCTATCGTAGAGCCAGAGGACCCTGAGCCAATTACAATGTAATCTGGATTATTAAAAATGGACATAATTTGATAAAAATCTAATCATATAAATATTCAATCAATAAGACTAATGGTATTTCCTCATCAGGAAAAGAAATAAAATTGTATGACAATGTCTTTTTTTAACATTAATATTTTCAAAATTGGGAGATGGTATGAATCTAATCGATAAACTTAATAATGGTCCAGTGCTATGCGCTGAGGGATATCTTTTTGCTATGGAAAGAAGGGGTTATTTACAAGCTGGTGCTTATGTGCCAGAGGTAGTTTTAGAGCACCCAGAAGTTGTCACTCAACTCCATCGTGAATTCATCCGTGCTGGAAGTGATGTTGTGCAAGCTTTTACCTATTATGGCCATCGAGAAAAATTACGTTTAATTGGTAAAGAGGATTTATTGGAGCCTCTACAAAGAAATGCACTTAAAATCGCTCGGGATGCCGCAAATGAATTTCCAGAACTAGATTTAATGATTGCTGGAAATGTAGCGAATACAAATATTTACGACCCTAATGAAAAACAATCACATATTAATTGTCAAAATATGTTTGCTGAACAAATTGGTTGGGCCAAGGAAGCCAATGTTGATTTTGTAATTGCAGAAACAATAAGTTGGACAGAAGAAGCTAAAATAGCTTTAAAAGAAATTAAAGATGCGGGTTTGATTGCAGTCGTGAATCTTGCCATACCTAAGGGTGATAAAACCCGTGAAGGTCACACTGCAGCTGAAGCTTGTAAAATTCTTGAAGACCATGGTGCAGATGTGGTAGGTTTAAATTGTTACCGTGGCCCAGACATGACCATGAAATTACTTCCAGAAATTAGAGAAAAAGTATCCTGCCATGTTGCTGCACTCCCAGTTCCCTATCGAACCAATGAAAAATATCCAACTCATATGTATATCAAAGATGATAACTGTGGATGCATGGAAGGGAATGTCTCACATATTGCCTTAGATGGGCTAACATGTAATAGATTTGAAATGGCTGAATTTACAAAGCAATGTATGGATATAAATGTCAATTTTATAGGAATTTGTTGTGGGGCTGACCCTCATCATGTTAGAGAGATGGCAGTTGCTATGGGTAGAAAACCTATTGCTTATAAGTATTATCCAGATATGACAAAACATTTTGCTCATGGTAATGAAAAATCACTGAAGGATCATAATAAAGTGCAGGAATGGCTTAAGTAAACTAATTGAAACTAAAACTTTACACAAATTCTCATAGCGTTACTTGCTCTAAAATTGAGGTTGTAATTGACTTTAAATCATTAGAGATAGAAAAAATAGAGGCCATAAATAATTATGGAGCATTTTCACCTACAGCTACAGTTCCCTGCTTATCTATAGATAATAATATGATTTCAGATTCATCATCTATCATTGAGTATTTTGAAGAGGCTTTTTCTTCACCATCGTTGCTTACTAAAGATGCGGGTACTAACATACTTATAAGATTTCAGGCTACACTAGTTGATGAAAAGCTAATTGGCACTATTAGAAAATTATTTAGTTTTGTAAAAAACACATCCCATCCCTCGGATAGTATGATGATAGATAACATTTTTAAAGAGATAGAAAATAACTTAAATCTAGTATTTCAAATTAAAGGATCGAATTTATATCTAGCTAGCTCTTCTATGAGTCTAGCAGATTGTAATACTCCAGCTTTCTTTTCAATGCTAAAAGAATTTGAAAATCACTTTAATAAACAAGTAGAAAAATCAAATAGCTTTATTGAGTATGAAAAAGTTCTTCAATCTGATCAAAATCTTTTTAAAGAATATAAACGCTATGGTTTTGAGATTAGAAATTGGATAGCTAATAAATTATTAGCATGAGCATCTGGGGAAAACTTTTAGCTGGTACTTTTGGTTTTGCACTTGGGGGGCCGATTGGAGCTCTATTAGGAGTTATAGCAGGTCACAGTGTTGATAAAATACGAAAACAAACATCGGGTATCGATGGTAATATTCAATCTCCACAAGAAGTTATTACAGTAGGCATAATAATATTAGCTGCAAAACTCTCAAAAGCCGATGGTCAAGTAACTTCAGAGGAAATCAGTGCATTTAAAGAAAAATTTAAGATTCCTCCAAATTTTCAAAGCGATGTAGGAAAAATTTTTAATGAAGCAAAAAAATCATCTGATGACTATCACCAATATGCACAACAATTGGGAATGATATTTCGAGGTCAACCTCAAGTTTTAGAACAAATTATTAATTTGTTATTTTTTATAGCTGAGGCTGATGGAGAAATTAGTCGACCAGAGATATCATTTATTGAAGGGTGTGCAAAATATTTTGGACTAAACAAAAATCAGTATGATAGCATTCAAACAATCTGGTTAGATAAACAAATCAACCCATATAAAATTTTAGGTGTAGAAAAAAATACAACCGATGATGAAATTAGAAAAAAATGGATACAGCTGAGTAAAGAGTTACACCCTGATCAATTAAGAGCTCAGGGCGTACCTCAAGAATTAATTATTAAATCTGAAGACAGACTATCCGAGATAAATCAAGCCTATGATAAAATAAAAAGTTTACGCAAAATTAATTAAATTTTCTTTAATTGATCTGCTTTGGCTTTGCCTTTGTCTTCAACAATTTCAAATTCGACTTTGTCGCCTTCATCTAGACGGTCTAATCCTGCTTGTTGAACAGCTGTGATGTGGACAAAAATGTCTTTATCTTCTCCTTCTGGAGCTATAAAGCCATATCCTTTTTTTGGGTTAAACCATTTCACTGTTCCTGTAGTCATCGTATTACCTTTCTTAAAATAATAAGGTTATTAAGCATCAAATCGTCAAACAAAGTTTTTTTGGAAACGTGTATTTTAGAATTCAATAATAATTAGCCTTAAATAGTTCAAGTAGATTAATATACAATATTGCATTAAAAACAATCTGAATTTTGTATTATTTAAACAATTATGATCGAAATTAAAAGAAAAAATGGTGGTTTTACGTCCCTTTATAAAATTGAAATAAAGAAATATAAGAAAATCATCAAGATTTATAATCAAAATGCCTTTTCGAGCTTTTTTAGGACTAATCTCAATAAAACTAAACCATTTTACAAATCACTAAATAACATCGGCATATCGCCAAGATATAAGGTTATGTCAGATCATATAGTAGAAATAGATGAAATTGAAAACGACATTCAGCTCAACAAAAAAGAATTGTTCTTTAATAAGGATAAATTAAAAAAATTTAGAGATAGGGTTCTGTTAATACAGAAAATTGATAAAAGAACATTAAAAAAAAATTTAACTTCAGAAATCAAACATTATTTAACTCATACAGAAGCACCGAAGATCATAAGAAATAATATTAAAAAGATAGAAAAGTATATTAACTGCTACCCTCAAAATAAAGTTTGTCATGGTGATATTCATTTTGGAAATTTACTAGTCTTAAAAGGAAAATATTATCTTTTAGATTGGGATTACAGTCTTATATCATGCCTTGGTTATGAAATAGCTATGTTTGCCTATCTGGAAAACTTTAATCAAAAACAAATTAAGATACTCTCAGACACTTTTAAAATATCAATCTCAGAAATTAAACATTATTTACCTATCTGTGTTTTGTTAGATTGCTTATATCAGAATGTTTTATTTAAAAAGATGAATAGAAAATTAATAAAAAAAGTAACAAAGTTTATTGAAGATATTCTTTAAAATATTTATTTTTTAGAAGCTGGTTATAAGACAAAATCTTATTTTCAACAATTTTACCTTTATCAATGAATAAAAATTTATCTGTTACAGTTTTTAACTCCTCGATTAAATGACTACTGATTAGAGTCGTGATTTGATTAGTTAAAGACATACTTTTAACATCTTCGTACAGTGTTTTTCTTAAACCTGGATCTAAGGAATTAAACGGCTCATCCAGAAGCAATATTGACTTTTTTCTCAATAGGCATCTAGCTATTGAGACTCTTTGTTGTTCTCCACCAGAAAGGTCACTAACTTTTTTTTGTAAATCAATATTTAAAGAGACTTTTTTCATAATATTTTTAACTATTTTAAAATTGCTTTGAGTTTGCTTCATATCAGGATCAATACCCAAAATAATATTTTCAAAAATACTTAAATGATTAAAATTATTGTGATCCTGAAATAAAATAGAAATATTTCTTTGAGGGGGCTTCAAAAATGTAATCTCTTTTTCATTGAGAAATACAGATCCATCATTAGGGCTTAAAAATCCAGCTAATAGATTAAATAAAGTAGATTTACCCGATCCACTCTTTCCTAATACTCCAACTATATCGGTGCTATTTAGATCAAAGTTGAATTCAAAAGAAGTGCTTTTAAATTTATATTTAAGTTTTTTAACTTTTATCATTTTGATGCAGTAACTTTGAAGATAAATACATAATTAACATAATAAACACTATAAATAAGGATAAGATGAAGAAGGCATCATCGTATCTATAGCTACTATAAAGTTGAGAGATAAATAAGGGAATAGTTTTAAAAGTGCTGTTATTAAAAACTGTTACTGATGTTAAATCACCCAAACTTAATACAAAAACAGTCGTACTCACTAATATGAATTCAGGTTTGATTTTAGGTAAATCAATCCTGATTAATCTTGTTAAAGATGTGATATTGAAAAGAGTTATATTTTTATATTCATGATTATGATTTTCAATAAATTTTCCTGATAGAAAAATAAACATTATGGGTGTTATAAAAAGACTATTAACAATAGCCACAATCCAAATACTTTCAAAAATAAAATCTAGCTTGAAATTAAGATAAAAAATCATAGCTGATAAAGAAAGTGATGGAATGAAAAGTAACATCGAAATAGAAAGAAAAATAAATTTATGAAAGGATGAATTTTTATCTAAAAAGGATCGATAAACATAAAGTGAAGATAGGGTTAGAAAGACAGAAATGAGTAAAGATAAAATTGAAACCAAAAGACTACTTATTAAACTATTTAAAAAACTAATAGAGAATAGTAATTGAATGTTAAATGACATAATACCTTTAATGATAACTAGAAAAGGAATACAAAAATAAACAATTATTGACCAAAAAATTATGTTAACGAGCAAAATTTTATCTAAGTTTTTGTATGATTTTTTAAATGTAGTAAAAGTATTAAAGGTAGTCGTTTTACCAATTACAGAAATTGATATTAATAGGATTATAATTAGCTGAGTTAAACCTAAAATAATTGCCATTTTCAAATCAGCATCTATTACTATAGATTGATAAATAGCTAACTCTATAGTCGTGAGGTTAGGAGAGCCTGATAAGATATAAACTATGGTAAAATTGCCAATACA
>JAQWPC010000154.1:0-2791 GCA_029245555.1 Alphaproteobacteria bacterium | reverse complement strand
CTTATTGGATGTGATGCCGGTACATTGAACATGCCTAAAATTAAAGGATCTCATACTGCAATGAAAAGTGGAATTATTGCAGCTGAGGTTATCAATAAACATATTAATGAGAACTCTGACCTATCACTTTATGAAAATGAATTTAAAAAGTCCTGGGTGTATGAAGAATTAAAACAAGCTAGGAATGTAAAACCAAGTTTTCAATGGGGTTTGATACCCGCTATGATATTTACTGGAATAGATCAAAAGCTTTTTGGAGGAAAATTACCATTCACTCTTCAACATAAACACGCCGATCATGAAAGTTTGATTTCAGCAAAAAAATCTAAGAAGATAGAATACCCGAGCTATGATGATGTATTTACTTTTGACAAGCCAAGCTCAGTTTATTTATCTGCTACAAATCACGAAGATGATCAACCCTGTCATTTATTACTTAAGGACAGCAATTTAACAAGTAATTACACATATGATGAATATGATGAGCCTGCTCAGAGGTATTGTCCAGCAGGTGTTTATGAAGTTGAGACCGATACTGAAACTCAAAAAAAATATTTAAAAATAAATGCTCAAAATTGTATTCATTGCAAGACTTGCGATATTAAAGAACCCTCTCAAAACATTGATTGGGTTGCACCTGAGGGTGGTGGCGGTCCTATATATTCTGGAACTTAATTAAACTCATACTCAAAATTTTGAGATGTTGCATTAATGTTTATTAACTTCGCTCCATGCTTGATGTGAAAGTGTGTAGCTATAGGAGTAAGGGGAGATAAAGTAATAAAGCGATTTACATTTGTAAATTCCTCTTTGATAAATTTTTTTGTATTAAAAATAGTTTCTTTTCCAGCTCCACGTTTTCTTGACCAGACAGTATAAGCCACCGCAATAGTTCCATTTTTCTCATGGAAGGCGTTTTTACTCATCAAATCCAACTCCTTCATTGTTTGAGGAACATCATTGCAAAAAGCTATACAAATAAAACCCTCTATATTTTCATTGGATTTTAAACCATAAATTTTTCGCCCGTGTGAATTTCTGAATTCATTATCGTATTCCGGGCGAATTGGATCTTCAGTTATATCTACTGAGTCTAGTTCAACTAACTCAGTTTTAGATAGCCAACTAAAAAAATTACTAATTGAATTTTGAATTTTTTTCAAATTAAAGCCAATTCTGCTTCATTAATAGTATGTCTTCATCCCCTTTAAGGATGATAGATGACAAACTTTCAATTTTTGGCAAAATACTTGATAGGTATATCGAAGATGTAGTAATTTTCGCATTTAAAAACTCTTCATCCATTTCATTCTTATTTTTTAACTCTAAAGATTTAGCAACTGTTCTTATCATCATCCAACCCCCAAGGACATATCCTAGCATCATAAGGTAATTTACTCCGGATACAGCAGGTCTCTTTTTATTATTTGATATTGATACAATATGATTAACTACATTTTTAGAAGACTCTATGGCTGTAAGCATTTTTTGACATGAATTTTTAAGAATTTTATTTTCCTGATTGGATGTTTCTTCTATTTCTTTGTTAATTTCATCTAACAATCCTGTTATGCCTTTGCCATTATCCCTTAATGTTTTCCTAAAAACTAAATCATTAGCCTGAATAGCAGTAGTTCCTTCATAAATTGGCAATATTCTTGCATCTCTGTAATGTTGGGCAATACCAGTTTCTTCAATAAATCCCATCCCCCCATGAATTTGTATAGCATTAGAGGTAACCTCGAGTGACCGCTCTGTTAACCATCCTTTTATTATAGGTATCATCAATGAGGATTTTGCATTCCAATACTCACTATTGGTGGACTTAGTCATATCAAGGGCAAAACCACCATAGATAGCTAAAGCTCTCATGGCTTCAATTTCAGCCTTCATTGTCGAGGCTAATCTAAGAACATCTGGATGACCAACTATAGGATCACCTTTTTTTCCATCAATGGGAATTCCTTGGACTCTATCAAGTGCATACATTTTTGCCTGTTGATAGGCTCTCTCAGAAACAGCTAGTCCCTGAACGCCAACAGAGAAACGAGCGTGGTTCATCATTTCAAACATAATGTTTAACCCTTGGTTTTCCTCACCAACAAGATATCCAATAGCTCCATCCTTTTCTCCAAATTGAAGGACGGCAGTAGGCGAACCTTTCACTCCTAGTTTTTTTTCAATAGAAAGACAAGTAACATCATTTTTTTTACCAATACTTCCATCATCATTTGGAATAAACTTAGGTACAAGAAATACCGAAATACCTTTATTGCCTTCTGGTGCATCTTGAGTCCTAGCTAAAACTAAATGAATAATGTTTTCCGATAAGTCATGCTCTCCGTAGGTAATGTAAATCTTTTGTCCAGATATTTTGTAATGACCATTTTCTTTAATAGCCTTAGTTTTGATTGAAGATAAATCAGTACCTGCCTGAGGTTCGGTTAAATTCATTGTGCCGGTCCAATTACCTGATGCTAGCTTTGGAATATAGAAATTTTTCTGCTCATCTGAAGCGGATTTTTGCAGGGCATATATTAACCCTTGTGTAAGCAAATGACATAAAGCTAAAGACATATTAGATCTATGCCAAATTTCATTAACAGCGGCAGACAAGGTTACTGGAATTTGCTGTCCGCCAAATTGCTCTTTTGCTTCTAGACCAAACCACCCGCCATCCCTTAAATTTTCGTAAGCTTCTTTATATCCTTTTGGTGTTTTTACTTCCCCATCATCAAGTCTTTTTGAACCCTCATGATCACCAGATAAATTACAGGGATCCAGGACTTCA
>JAQWPC010000135.1:0-2657 GCA_029245555.1 Alphaproteobacteria bacterium | reverse complement strand
TGTAATTGGATCTCCAATAATCGGCACCCATGATAATAACAAAGACCACAAACCATATTTTTGAAAATAATATTCACTTTTTTTAAGCTGATTAGATGACACGGGAAACCATTTTTTCTTTTGATAAAGATTTATTTTTTTTCCCAAATACCAATTCACGATAGAGCCAGAAATATTTCCTAAACTAGCAATTACTAATAAATTAAGCGTTTGGAAAGAGCCGGTCATATACATTGTTGATAATAATATTTCTGAGGAAAAGGGTAGGATAGTTGCTGCTAAAAAACTAAAAAGTAAAAGTTGAAAATAAGAGAAAAGAATTAACAAAGCTTAATTAAAAAGGTTACTTATTTTTTTCGAGACATTATTGTTCGAACAATAATGAATGATAAAAAACAAATAACTGCTACACAAACTACTGTAAAGAATATTACCATAAATCAACCATAGCATAAGTTACAAAAAATTAAATTATTTAAGACGAAATTACTTTTAGGTCTTTATTAGCTATTTTAAGACCATATTTATCTTTCGTAAAAATTATTTTTTCTGGAATATTTTCACCCACATCTAAGATTACTTCAGATAAGGGGTTGAGAACCTCATCTTGTATGAGTCTCTTTAAAGGTCTTGCGCCAAATATAGGGTCAAATCCTTTTTCTGAAAGGAACTTCAGGGCATCTTCACTAAATCCAATTTGAATACCACGAATACTTATGCGTTTTTCAATGATTGAGATCTGGTTTTGAAGAATATCTTTAATGTTATCTTGGTTTAATTTATTAAACAAAATAATGTCATCTATCCTATTTAAAAATTCTAGCCGGAAATGATTTTTTAACTCCTCTAGGGCTAGGTTTTTTTTCGTTGCATAATCAAAGTTATCATCAATAGGGATTTGTGAGCCAATATTAGAGGTCATTATAATGAGTGTATTTTTAAAATTAACAATTTTCCCTTTAGAGTCAGTTAGTCTTCCGTCATCGAGTATTTGCAAAAGAATATTAAAAACATCGGGATGGGCTTTTTCAATTTCATCAAATAAAATGACTTGATAGGGGCGACGCCTTACTGAGTCAGTTAATTTTCCTCCGTCATCGTATCCAATATAACCTGGCGGCGAGCCAATAAGTTTACTAACTGAATGTTTCTCCATGAATTCAGACATATCTAAGCGAAGTATTTGCTTTTCATTATCAAACACATATTCTGCTAATGCTTTAGAGAGTTCTGTTTTACCAACACCTGTAGGTCCCAAAAAGAGAAACGAACCCAAGGGCTTATTTGGATCTTGCAACCCAGCTTTAGAGATTTTAATCGCTTTCGAGACTTTCTCAATTGCATCTTTTTGACCAATAACGCGTTTTTGTAGTAAAGACTCAATATTTAATAATTTATTATTTTCTCTTCCTGAGAGCTTTTCAAGAGGAATACCTGTCCATTTAGATACAACTCCTGCTATATCTTCAGCGTTAATGACTTCATTGATAATAGTAGATTTTTCTTTTTGGTTGAGCTCATCATACTCTTTTTGCAGACTAGGAATTTGTCCATACATTATCTCACTAGCCTTAGTTAAATCGCCACTGCGCTGTGCAGTATCAAGATCTTCTTTAGCCTGATCAATTCGCTCATTGAGATTCCTTTTAGTATCTAAGACCTTTTTTTCTGCTTCCCAGGTTGTATTTAACGATTCTAATTTGGTCTCTAATTTCTCAATTTGCAGATCAATCGTTTTATTTTTTTCTGTATCCTGTTCATTTTCTTTGGAGAGAACATTTCTTTCCATTTGCAGTTTTATTAGCTCTCTATCAAGCTTATCAATTTCTTCGGGCTTGCTATCAATTTCCATTTTGACTTTACTTGCTGCTTCATCCATTAAATCAATGGCTTTGTCTGGAAGAAAACGATCTGTGATATAGCGATCAGACAATTGAACGGCTGATAAAATAGCCTCATCACTTATTCTAATACCATGATGAATTTCATATTTTTCTTTTAAACCTCTAAGGATTGCCACGGCATCAGTCGTAGATGGTTCATCAACATATACTGGTTGAAAACGTCTTGTCAGCGCTGCGTCTTTTTCAAAATATTTTTTATATTCATCCAGGGTTGTTGCGCCCACACAATGTAGCTCTCCCCGTGCCAAAGCAGGCTTCAACATATTAGAGGCATCCATAGCACCATCTGATTTTCCAGCACCGACTAAGGTATGTATCTCATCAATAAATAAAATAATATTTCCATTTTCCTTATGAATTTCTTTGAGAACATTTTGAAGTCTTTCTTCAAACTCTCCTCGATATTTTGCTCCAGCTAGAAGTAAACCTAAATCTAAAATGCGAATTACTTTGTTTTCTAGAGATCTAGGAACATCTTTATTAATAATTCTTTGTGCTAGGCCTTCAATAAGAGCGGTTTTTCCTACGCCAGGATCTCCTATTAAAATAGGGTTATTTTTGGTTCGTCGAGAGAGTACCTGGATGGTTCTTCTTATCTCTTCATCTCGACCTATGACAGGATCAAGTTCACGGTTTTGAGCTTTTTGAGTAACATTTATGGTAAATTTTTCTAAAGCATTAAAATTATCATCTGAGTTCTCGCTATCTGATTTGTTATCCTTTCGAATATTGGATATGAGAGTTTTAATATCG
>JAQWPC010000122.1:0-4170 GCA_029245555.1 Alphaproteobacteria bacterium | reverse complement strand
TCCTTCTCAAATAATTAATACTGTTAAAGGGCTAAGTTTAAAAAAAGAGATAGATGTCATAATTACGACAGGCGGCACAGGTTTAACAGGCAGGGATAATACTATTGATAATATTAAATCTATTTCAGAAATAGAAATACCCGGTTTTGGAGAATTATTTAGACAAATAAGTTTTCAAAAAATTGGAACCTCAGCAATTCAATCAAGAAGCAGTGCTTTCTTAGTAAATAAGACTTATGTTTTTTGCCTTCCTGGATCGAAATCTGCTGTTCAAGATGCCTGGAAAGAGATTTTATTTTATCAATTAGACATCAGGCATAAGCCTTGTAATTTTGTTGAGTTAATACCTAGACTAGATGAGTGATTTCATTATTGGCGTTGATGAGGTAGGGAGAGGTTCCTTGGTTGGCAGTGTCATTATTTGCGCTTTTAGATCAAAGAATGTTTTATTTGACCTGTTGCCCTTTTCAGTTAAAGACTCAAAAAAAATAAATAAAAAACAAAGAGAGAGTATCTATAACTATTTTCATGAAAATAAAAATCTTAACTGCTCTTATCAAATTACTTTTGGAAAAAAAAGAGATATTGAGGAATTGAATATCCATAAAGTTGTTCTGCAATCTATGTCCACAGCTGTTAAGGCTATCTCTAAACCTAGTGATAAAATTATCATTGATGGAAATTTTGTTCCTGAGGATTTAAAAGAATTTCAAGTTTCATCTTTAATCAAAGCTGATGATAAAATTAACCAAGTTTCTGCAGCTTCAATTATAGCTAAAGTTTTTCGTGATAAATTAATCTCAAGATTACATTTCTTTGAGAATAAATATGGTTGGAACAAAAATGCAGGATATGGAACAAAAAACCATCTTGAAGCAATTAATAAATACGGCATCAGCCCTTTTCATCGCAAAACTTATCAACCTATTAGTCGACTTATCAAAGAGTTATCTACTTAGTTATCAACAGTCTTATTAAGATTGGCTAACTTTGAAACAAAAAAAAAACTAAGATTCTTAGGTGTTAAAGTTAGATAAAATTCATCAGGGTGATTGTTTAGAATTACTGAATAATATTGATGATAATTCCATAGACCTTATTTTTTTAGACCCTCCTTATAATTTACAATTAAATAAAGAGTTAACTAGACCCAATCACTCTGTGGTTACTGGCGTAAGTCAGGATTGGGATAAATTTGATAATTATACAAGTTATGATGAATTCACATTATCATATCTGAAAAATTGTAAGAGAATTCTTAAAGATGATGGGGGTCTTTGGATCATAGGTTCATACCATAATATTTTTAGGATTGGAAAAATCCTTCAAGATTTAAATTTTTGGATACTCAATGATGTGATTTGGGTGAAATCCAATCCATTACCAAACTTCAGGGCAACTAGACTTACCAACGCTCATGAAACCTTAATATGGTGCTCAAAAAATCCTAAATCAAAATACCAATTTAATTACCATACTCTTAAAACTAGTAATGAGGATAAACAAGAAAGAAGTGTTTGGAATTTTCCCATCTGTTCTGGAAAAGAAAGATTAAAAAACAGTGAGAATAAAACTGCTCACCCAACCCAAAAACCATTAGCGCTTATGAATAAAATTTTACTTCAGTCGACAATTAAAGGTGATTTAGTATTAGAGCCTTTCGCAGGTACGGCTAGCTTTTGTGCAGCAGCAAAATACTTAGGAAGAAAATATATTGGATTTGAACAAGACATTTCATATCAAAATTTAGCTAACAATAGGTTAAAATCTATAAAATCGCTTGATGAAAAACTTTTAGATATTAATGAAAAGGATAAACCTCAAAAAAAGATTCCTTTTGGTACTTTAATAAATTCTGGATATTTAAAACCCGGCTCTGAACTTTTTAATAAAAATAAAAACTATAAGGCCACAATATTACCTGATGGTAGTATCACTTATAAAAATAACAGAGGGTCGATCCATAAAATAGCTGCTAAGGTAAATAATACAATTTCTTTTAACGGATGGGACTACTGGCATTACGAAGATAAAAAGAAAAAACTCATCTCTATTGATGAAATTAGAAAAAAAATAAGATCTTAAATTAAAATTTTTTTAAATAAAGTTGGCAGAGCAATTTTTGCCAATTTATTTTCTTCAATCCAAATAATATTTTTATCATTAATCTTTTTAATATCAGCAGAGTATACTTGAACTTCATACTGATAATTTGTAATGGAATATTTAAATTTTTTTATTTTCGTTTTCTTTTTATAGGAAATTTTGGAAAAAAATTCTGTGTCTAAGCTTGAAGGTAAATGTAAAAAACTTTTATAAAACTGAAAATTGGGATTTTTTAAAAAACAAATAGAGGATCCATTTTTTAATATAAAAAAATTAATTTTTTTTATATTAAATTTTGATTTTTTTTGAACTTTAAAATCTTGAAAAGCAGATCTACAAAAAATATTAAATGTACATGACTCACACAATGGTAAATTTTTCTTACAAATAGAAGAGCTGAAGTCCATCATAGACTCTGTAAAATTTCGATAGCTTTTTTTATTTTTAAGAACTATTTCTAGAATTTTTTTTAATTCATTATCATCAAACGATTGTCCCGTAAGTCTTAATAACAATCTCCTAATATTAACATCAACAGGGAATGCTTTTTTATTATATGCAATTGCTAGTACTGCATTGGCTGTGTAACTACCAATACCGGGGAGATTAAGTAATTGGGATTCATCGCTAGGTAATTTACCATCATATTTTTCATTTATTATCTCTACTGAGCGGAAGAGGTTTTCTGCTCTCTTATAATAACCCAATCCAGACCAACTATTTAAGACATCACTTAAATCTTTATTTTTATAAGATCTGAAGTCAGGAAATTTTTTCAAATAAGATTTAAGTTTATTTTCGACAGTCATTACTGTTGTTTGCTGCAGCATTACTTCTGACAAATAAGTCAAATAAACACCTCGATTTTTTCGCCAATATAAGTGTCTTTGATTTTTTTTAAACCAAGATAGAATAAGATTATAAAAATTATTCTTATGAAGAAAATCTCCAAATTGAATGATGTTGCTTTTCATTTACTTAACAACCTAAATAAAAAAAAATTAAAGATAAACACACTTCTTACAAAAAACTGGGAATTAATCTTTGGAAATCACTCTGAAGACATTCAATTAAAAAAAGTATCATTTGTAAGCCAATCAGAATCTATAAAATTAGAATTTAAAATTAATTCTTCTAAATCTTTTGAACTTCACTCTAAGCAGCGAGAAATAATTTTAAAATGTGAGGAAATCCTGGGGTTAAAGATTAATAAAATCCAATTTTTTCATGATTTTTTGTTAAAACCACATGTTGACCAAAGTGACAATCAAAAAATTAATACAAAAAAATTAAAAGTTGTTAATAATCAAAAATTAAATGATATAAAAGATGAAGAAGTGAGAGCAATTTTTAAGGATATCTTTAGTAAAACGCATGAATAAAATTAAATACTTAATTCTTCCTTTTCTATTTCTTCTAATAGAAAATTCTATTTCGAAGGAATACAAATATAAAAATTTTATTGAAAACAATAAATTAATACCTCTGCATCAAGCAGTCTCTGCAGAGAGTGTTGATATCATTGAATTTTCCTCTTTTAGCTGCTCTCATTGCGCATCATTTCACAATGAAACACTTATTGAGCTAAAAGAAAGTGAGTTTTTTGACCACATAAATTATTATGTGGTTGATTTTCCTTTAAATCAGGCAGCTTTTTATGCTTCTGTTATTGCAAGCTGTGATCAATCAATAAGACCAAGTTATGTTGACTTAGTTTATGCCAATTACGATATATGGACAAAGGCGGCATCTGGTGAAAAAATGATTGAACTGCTCAATAGTTATGGACTTCAATTAGGATTAGAAGATGAACAATTACAGTCCTGCCTAACTAATGAGGCACTACAAAATGAGATATTGAGCCTGCAAGTAGCATCTCAAGAAACATTTGGTGTTGAAAGCACTCCAACTTTTTTAATCAATGGTGAAAAAATTCAAGGCAATAGACCCTCTACAGAGTTTATAAAAATTATAAAAAAAGAATTAAATAAATAGTTTGTTATCTTTAGATAAATTATTAATCAAAGGCTTTAAATCCTTCGTTGAGCCAACAGAATTTGAGGT
>JAQWPC010000102.1:0-2430 GCA_029245555.1 Alphaproteobacteria bacterium | reverse complement strand
ATACCACGCCTACCACCAAGATTATGAAAGCTTAGAATTATTGATTAAGTCAGTAGGTAAATATTACCTATCTCTCGAAGAAAAAGAAAATAGTCCGATAAATTTTTTTAGTACCGTTGTTAAAAGATGCGCAAAATTAGCAGCTTCTTATCATATTAATGGCTTTGTTCATGGGGTTTTGAATTCAGATAATATCAATGTTACTGGAGAAAGTTTTGATTATGGACCATACCGTTTTATGGAAAAATATGACCCACAAAAAGTAGCAGCTTATTTTGATCATTCAGGTTTATATAAATTTTCTAATCAAACAGATGCATTTTTTTGGAATCTTCAACAATTAGCATCTATTATGACTATCTTTTTAGAGCAAGACCCCCTAGTAAATGAGTTAAAAAAATATGTTAGTTACTACAACGAAGAGGTAATTAGTTTTTTTTTTAAAAAACTATCACTTAAACCAAGTGATAGTAGAGAAAATAACCAAAAATTTTTAAATGATTTTTATCAAATTCTTAGTCATTATCCTTATTTATATGAAGAAATTTTTTATGATTTTAGAGGTGGGAGACAGAATAAGAGGTTTCAAAAGGAAATTAAAATTAAGTATAAGAGTCATGATTTGGAAAAAATCTTTTGTAATCAAGAAGCAGTTATGGGATTTGATTATTTTGAGCCCTTCAAATTAGAAACCCTACTGTATGATGAAATCGAAAAAATTTGGTCCCAAATTGATAAAAATGATGACTGGTCATTGTTTAATAAAAAAATCAATAGTATAAAAGAGTATAAAAGAAACGTTTCAAAAAATGGATTGGGATAAGCTAAAAATTTTTCATAATGTGGCCTTAGATTTAAATATATCTGAAGCAGCACATAAAATGAATATAAGCCACTCGTCAATTAGTCGACAAATAAGTGCACTAGAAAGAGAATTAAGGGTCTCTCTTTTTAAAAGACATGCCAGAGGATTGACTTTGACTGAACAAGGAAAAATTTTGTTCAAAACTGCCCATGATATTTTTGGAAAAATTGCACTGACTGAGGCTCAACTAACTGAGTCTAAAGAAAAACCAACGGGTCCCTTAAAGATTGCGGCAACTGTAGCATTTGGTACAACGTGGTTGGCGCCAAGAATTAATAAATTTACAAGTTCATACCCAGATATAGATGTTTCAATTAGAATCGAAAATAAGTACACAGATTTATCACAAGGCGAGGCAGATGTTGCCTTAAGGTTAAATGAGCCTAAGCAAATGGATTTAATCAGATTTCCTTTATATGCTTTTCAGTTTCGAATATACTCTTCTCCTGAATACATTGAAAAATATGGCATTCCTAAAGATGCAAGTGAATTAGCTAAACATAAAATTATTGCCTTTGGCCATGACGTAGAGCCATCAATCCCTGACGTCAACTGTATTTTAGACTTTCTTCCAAAAAATAAAAAATTCAAAAAACTATTTATATCCAATATGTACGGCATTATGAGGGCTATTGGCGGTGGCGCAGGAATAGGGGCCCTACCAGAGTATATGAAAACCTCTAAAAATAATTTGGTACCAATTTTGCCTAATTTAAAAACACCAAGGGCTACAATTTACTTTACTTACTCTCCAGAATTGAAGGGATCAAAAAAAATTGAAGCTTTAAGAGACTTTTTAGTTCGTGAAGTAAATAAAGAAAAAAAGAATTAATCTTTTCTTATAAACTTTTTATTACAGTAATTACAAACTACTTCTTGGTTTTTATCAATTTTAAAGTAAACAGCAGGATGACCTAGTTCTTCGTTCCCTCCATCACACATTATTTTATCAGTTTTTGAAGAGACATATTGAATATCATTTTGATCTTTAGACTGTTCGCTCATAAAGAAACAAGCTCCGCAATAAGATTTGTATATCTTTTAGGGTCATCAAGATTTTCACCCTCCATTAATTTTGCATGATCATAGAGAATCTCTCCAAACTTATCTTTTTGAGATTTCTCAAGAGACATCACTTTAGATACTAGACTATGGTTGATATTAACTTCTAATATTCTTTTTTCATCAGATATGGTTTGATTATTGGCTGCCATTAACTTTTTTAAATGCATATCCATATCATTTTCATCTGCAACAAGGCAAGAGGCACTGGTTGTTAATCTTTTTGAAACCTTTACATCTTTTACTTTATCTTTGAGCAGATCTTTAAGGTAGGTAACAAAATCTAAATTTTCTTTTGGTTCTTCTTTGTCTTGGGATTTATCAGATTTTTCCTCTATGTCTATCTCGCCTTTTGTAATGGAGGTGAATTCATATTCTTTAAAGTTCATCTTCATTGGCATCCAAAATTCATCAACGGGATCAGTAATTAGAAGGACATTAATCTTTTTATTTTTAAAAAGTTCCATTTGAGGGGAATTGATTAAATTTTCCTTATTTTCTCC
>JAQWPC010000073.1:0-2079 GCA_029245555.1 Alphaproteobacteria bacterium | reverse complement strand
TCTTAGAAATGTTAGATCGACTAAAGATCGAAAGTAATCTTACTTCCGGGCGGAAGTTGAGAAATTTTAGAAATATCTTCACTATCTAATAAGGCAATTTTTGGATAACCGCCAGTACAAGGGATGTCTCTGAGCAATACTATTGGCTGTCCATTGCTTGGTATTTGAATACTGCCAGGCAATATACCTTCTGATAATATATCGTGCGTATTATGACTAATGAGAGGTTCACCCATAAGGCGAAGTCCCATTCTGTCACTTTGTGTCGTAATAATATAAGGCGTTGAAACAAACTGCTGGATAGTCTCATCGCTAAAAAAATTCATCTGTGGTCCTGGATAAACTTTAAAATTACATTGTTTTTCAATAATAATATCATTGTTGAAAGTAAGGTCCCAAGAGCTCACTTTATTCTCTATAGAAAAATTATCGCCAATTTGAAGGGGCCTTGGAATACTTCCAATTTGAGCCTTTGTATCTGTAGAATAACTATTTAAGCATGGCTGAAGTCCTAATCCATTTTCGATAGCTATATAACCATAAACTGAGTCAATGGTATTATGGATGGTTAATTCATCTCCTTCAAATAGATTAATACTCGTGTATGGTTTGTACTCAATTTGAGTATTGTTTTGCTTTTGGACAAAAATTTTACATTCTCCTCCCACACAAGCTTTTATAGCTCCTTCTGTTATTTTTAATGACGGCCCAACGTAGGCAAACTCCAAAAATTGATTTTCACTTTTAGTTATTATTGTATTTAATGCTGAAAGAATTCGATGATCCATGGCTCCACTAGGAGAGATGCCGAGATGTTGGTAATTAAATCTTCCAAAATCTTGGACGGTAAGATAGGTACCTGTTCTTGATATTGTAAAACTATTCACTTTGAATATTCCTTAATTAAATCCTGTAATGATAATTTATGCTTTTGAATACTTTCAAAGTCTTTGAGTGTTACCGCATAAAATTGTACCTCATCTCCAGGAAGAAACAATGAAGCTCTTGGATGATCTAAGCTAAATATATCAAAAGGTATTTGTGCAATAATATTCCAACCCCCAGGTGATACTTTGGGATAAATACAAGTATGTTGCTTAGCTATACCAACAGACCTTGCTGGTATTTGCACTCGGGGAGATTTGAGTCTTGGTGAGACTAAAGATTTATGGACCTCTCCTAAATATGGAAAACCCGGCATAAAGCCAATATAGTAGGTATAGTAAATCGAGTTTGTATGAAGATCGATAACTTCTTGCTTTGAAAGACTATGTAGCTTTTGAATTTTTTCTATATCGAGGGCAAAAGGATCCTCATAGCAAGCAGGTATATTCCATTTTTTTTGATTAGAGGAATTTATAGATGGTTGAAATTTTTGAAACTGACTCTTAAGATATTTTAAAGATTTATCTTTATTATCAGGAGTTTTAAAGTAAATAACAATCTTATTAAAAGAGGGCGTGATATTTAAAACAGGAAGGTCTAACTCCTTTAGAAAAGAAAAAGTTAAGTTAATTTCTTGAGAAATCTCTCGTGTGCTTTCTTTACCAAAATCAATAATAAGCCCTCTATCTCCATAATGATTTATTTCTTTGAAAAACATTAGATTATTTTAATGTAACATCTATGTCTGTGAATAAAATTAATTTTAATTCTGATTTGGGTGAGCAAGATGAAAGTTTTTTTGCTAATATCGATAGGCCACTTATTACACAGATAAATTCAGCTAATATAAGCTGTCTTTTTCATGGAGGATATCCTGATGTGGTACAAAAAGCCATTCATGAATGTCAAAAGCAAGGAGTGAGTATAGGAGCACATGTCTCTTTTTATGATAAAGAAAACTTTGGAAGAAAAATTCAATCTTGGAGTAAGCAATCACTTCATGATCTCCTTCAATACCAAATTCAATTTATGGTTAATACCACAAATGATTCCCGCACATTAACAACTCATTTAAAGCCTCATGGTGCTCTTAGCACGTTAGCATGTCGCGATGAAGATTTGGCTTATGAAATCGTATTATTTATAAAAAAATTTTATCCTAATCTCATTATTCTAGCCCCTGCCTTAAGTAAA
>JAQWPC010000054.1:0-1923 GCA_029245555.1 Alphaproteobacteria bacterium | reverse complement strand
AAAAATCGTAATAACAAGAACGATTAACATCATTATAATTGATTGGGCACCTGCACTTCCAAGATCAAGTCCTCTGAATCCATCAATGTATGCTTTGTAAACTAATGTTTTAGTTTCACTACCAGGAGCACCAATTGTAGTGGTATCTATAATTCCAAAAGTATCAAAAAAAGCATATGTAATATTAATAATTATTAAAAAAAAAGTTGTAGGCATTAACAATGGAAAAGTGATAGTCCAAAATCTTCTTATGTTGCTTTTACAATCAATAATCGAAGCCTCAATGACTGTTTTCTGTATGGCCTGCAGACCAGCTAGAAAAAAAATGAAATTTGCGCTTATCTGCTTCCAAGAACCAGCAATAACGACATAGATATAAGCATCAAAAACATCCTCATACCAATTAAAACCCCATAAGTTATTGAATACATGGTGTAATAATCCATATCTCTCACTAAAGAAGTAGTTGGCCATTACCCCAACTACTGCTGGCGCAATAGCATAAGGCCAAATCAAGAGTGTTTTGTATACACTTTTGCCGTGCAAGACCTTGTTTGCTTGAACAGCTAACAGTAAGCCAATGGAGCCTGTGATAAGTGTAATCACAAAACTATACATTATTGTAAATTTAAATGACGTCCAATATGAGGGGTCTGAGAAAATAAATAAAAAGTTATCAAAACCAGCAAATTGTGAACCAAATCCAAATGCATCCTGCATGGTAAAGGCATCTTTAAATGTTTGTATTATTGGCCAGTACAAAAAAATCAATAAAATTAATAGCTGAGGGGCTAAGAAAAAATACTGAGAATACCTAGATGAGAATTGGACTTTTTTCATTATTTATAATGGGAGGGCAAAAATGCCCTCCCCCAAATTAATAAGATTAAAGAGTTTTAGCAAACTGTTTTAATAGTTTTGCTGAACCCTTATCCATATTTCCTAATGCTTTTTCGACACTAATATCGCCGTTAAGCATTGGCTCTACATTTTCATAAATCACTTCACGAATTTGTGGCCAGTTACCTGCTCTGTATCCACCAGGGATAGTAGATCCTTCAAGACCTAACTGATCTCCAACAGCCTTATGATAAGGCGATGTTCTGTAGAAATTAATTGTTTCTGCAAGTTCAATACCACCTTTAGTTACAGCTGCGTAGCCTGTCATATTATGATAATACAAATCCATCTCTGGAGAACCCATAAATTCAATGAATTTTGCAAGTCCTTTATATTCTTCTTCTGTATGACCATTTAAAATCCAGTTAGCAGCACCACCAATAAATGTTGGATATTCTTTGCCGCCCGTTACAGAATCCCAGTATGGAATTGCATTGGTTGTAAAGTTTGGAAGAACGCCTTTCATACCACCAAAAGAAGCAGCTGAACCAAACCAGAAGGCAGCCTCTCCATTTGTAAATGGTGCTTGGTTATCACCCCAGGCTCTTCCTTTATAGCCATACCAGCCTTTTTCATACCATTCTTTAACTTTAGACCAATGCATCACAAACTCATCTGTTTCAGCAAAAAGTGTTTTTGTTGGAACATCATCGTAACCATTGTTTCCATCAGTCATAAGTAGATTATGTCTTGAAAAAAAGTTTTCAGTCCAAATCCATGGGCTATGACTTTGAAGTAAAGGAATATAACCCGCATCAGCTATTTTTTGAGCCATAGCTTCAAATTCTTCATATGTTTTTGGAACTTCTTCAATGCCAACTTCAGCCAATATATCCATATTAGCATACATTAAACAGGTTGAGCTATTGAACGGCACACCAACCATCTTTCCATCAGAGTCAGCGTAAAAGTTTTTAATACCTGCAATATAATTATCAGAGTCAACAGAGATACCATATTTTTCTGCCATTTCTTCAAAACCGATAACAACTCCGTTTTTAACCTGTGCTACCATAATTGCAG
>JAQWPC010000030.1:0-5939 GCA_029245555.1 Alphaproteobacteria bacterium | reverse complement strand
TCATATCTCATTTCATAAAATAAACTGACACCTAATCCTGTTCTCTTAATAGTTTTTAAAAATTGTTTTGGGATAATCATATCCGTATCAATGTTGACTATTGGCAAAGGTGCTGCGATGCCTTTTAGAGTATTAAACTTATCCATATTAACTAAAATCTCTGATATCTGAAATGTTACCTACAATAGCAGAAGCAGCAGCGAGTTCAGGGCTCATTAAATGGGTTCTGCCTCCTCGACCTTGTCTACCTTCAAAATTTCTATTAGATGTAGAAGCGCATCGTTCACCAGGTTTAAGCTGATCAGGATTCATTCCAAGACACATAGAACATCCGGCATCTCGCCATTCAAAACCAGC
Source organism: Alphaproteobacteria bacterium (assembly GCA_029245555.1). Classification (GTDB taxonomy): domain Bacteria; phylum Pseudomonadota; class Alphaproteobacteria; order HIMB59; family HIMB59; genus HIMB59. Next base: position 5,582 of record JAQWPC010000030.1, on the reverse strand, counting down.
ATCAATGAAAATCTTACTAAGGCCTTCTTCTTCAGCTTGCTTTTTAACCAAACCCGAACCAGGAACAATCATTCCACCAATGTGGCTTGCGATTTTTTTATCTTTCACTATCGAAGCTACGTTTCTTAAATCTTCAATTCTTCCATTGGTACAAGACCCAATAAAAATTTTATCTAGTCTTATGTCTGTGATCTTTGTACCTGACTTCAAACCCATATAGTCTAGGGATCTTTGAATACTTTTCTGCTTATTTTCTGTATTGCCGCTCGAAGGATCAGGAACAAAACCATTAACAGCTACAACATCTTCTGGGCTTGTTCCCCAAGTCACCATTGGATCTATTTCATCACTATTAATAATAAGTTCCTTATCGTAAAAGGCATCTTGATCACTAGGTAAAGAGGACCAGTACTCGATTGCTTTTTCCCAATGTTCATTGGAAGGGGCGTAAGGTCTTCCTTTGATGTAATCAAAGGTAATTTGATCTGGAGCTATTAACCCTGCTCTGGCTCCTGCTTCGATACTCATGTTGCAAATAGTCATTCTGCTTTCCATTGATAGAGGTTTTAAAGTTGTACCAGCGTATTCAATAACATGGCCGTTGCCTCCAGCGGTTCCAATTTGTCCTATTATATAAAGTATTAAATCTTTTGATGTTACACCAAATGGGAGTTTTCCATTTACGGCAATACGCATATTTTTTGCAGGTTTTTGAACAATTGTTTGCGTTGCTAAAACATGTTCAACTTCACTTGTTCCTATACCAAATGCCAAAGCACCAAAAGCACCATGGGTCGACGTGTGACTGTCTCCACATACCATAGTCATGCCTGGTTGAGTTATTCCTTGTTCAGGGCCGATAATATGGACAATACCTTGTCTTCTGTCAGTTAACTCAAAATATTCTATATTATGTTCTTTTGTATTTTTGGCTAAAGTTTCAACCTGTATACGGCTTTGTTCATCAGCAATATTTTCTCTATTAATAGTTGGGACGTTATGATCAGCCGTAGCAAAAGTTGACTCAGGTCTTCTAACTTTTCTATTTGATAGCTTTAGACCCTCAAAAGCTTGAGGGCTTGTTACTTCATGTACAAGATGACGATCAATATATAAAAGACTAGTACCATCTTCTCGTTGACCGACTAGGTGATCAGACCAAATTTTATCAAAAAGAGTTTTTGGGCCTTGATTGCTCAATTTAAAAATAAATTAGCTTTTAGCTTCAGGCTCAGCTGCTTTTTCTTCAACAGGAGCTTCTTCCTTAACTTCATCTTTAGTTGTCTCTGCTGGGGCAGCTTCTACTTTTTCTTCTTTAACTGTTTCTGCAGGCACTTCTTCTGATGATACTGGTTCTGGTGAAGGTGCTGCCTCTTGAGATGGCTCTACAACCTCTTCTTCATCTTTAATTGTTGAAACAAATTGTTCATCATCATATGCGCGCCCATCTGTTCTTTCAGCAATTCTTGCTTTTTTACCAGATAGCTCTCTTAAATAATAAAGTTTCGCTCTTCTAACATCACCAACTTTAATTCTTTCAATTGAATCGATGACATTACTATATAAAGGAAATACTCTTTCAACTCCTTCACCACTAGAAATTTTTCTAACAGAAAAAGATGAATTTAAACCGTTGTTCTTTTTTCCAATGCAGACTCCTTGGAATGCTTGAACTCTTTCTTTATTTCCTTCTTTAATTTTTACATTAACTTTAACCGTATCTCCCGGTCCAAAGTCTGTTACCTTAGAATTTTTTAAAATTTGCTGGATTTGTGTTTGTTCGTAGTTTTTAATTATTTCATTCATTTTGTGCTCCATCCAATACTAAAATGTGGCTGGTATTAGAGCGGGTATTCTACTCATTTTTGTTTTTTTTTAAATACTTTTTAAATAAATCTGGTCTATTTTTTTTAGTATTTTCCAAGGCATTATCTCTTTTCCAAGACTCGATATCTGCGTGGTGGCCACTTGTTAAAACTGAAGGGACCTCAATAATCCTTTTATCAGGTGCAATCCAAGAATTTGGTCGGGTATATTGGTTATATTCTAACAAATCTTGGCTAAAAGACTCCTGAAGGTGTGTTTTTTCATTATTTAACACACCAGGCTGGAGTCTCATGAAAGACTCAATAAAAAGCTGAGATGCTATTTCTCCTCCATTTAAAATTACATCACTGACTGATATTTCATCAAAATGATAATAATCGATAACTCTTTGGTCTATTCCTTCGTACCTGCCATTTAGTAAAATGAAATCATTGCTAGAAATTTCTTCTTCTAAATATTTTTGAGATAATTGTTTTCCTTTGGCTGAAAAACAAATTTTAATGCATGAGTCGATATACGATTGAGTAAAATTTTTTTCAATTGCATTAGATATTATGTCTGGTCTTAAAACCATTCCTGGCCCGCCACTAAAAGGCTTATCGTCAACAGAATTAGCTGAAAGATTACTATAATCTCTAATATTAATAATATTAACATCGAATATTTTATTCTTATATGCTTTACCCAAGAGCCCCGTTTCTTTCAGGTTAATGAAGTTCTCAGGAAACAAAGTGAGAATATTAAAAATAATCATTAAGATTTAATAGTGATATTTTTTTCTTGAATGTTTATCGAAGGAAAATTTTGTTCTGTAAATCTAAAAAACTCATTTTTATTACTTTTTAGAAAAAGTATTTCTAATAAATCCCCTGCACCAAAATTTACTACTGATATAACTTTACCAACTTTCTCGTTTTTATTATCAATAACATCTAAACCTTCTAAATCGTGAAAATAAAATTCATTATCATCAGTTGGTTGAAGTTCTTCTTTTTTTAAATAAATATTTTTATTAACAAAAATTTCTGCATTCGTACGATTATCAATATCGTTAATAAATACTATTGGACCTTTTTTATCAAAAGAAACTAATTTTAGTTTGATAATAGATTCATCTTCCAAATAAAATGTTTCGAATTGATTAATATCTCTATCATCATTGAGATAGCAATGGAGTCTTAGCAGGCCCTTTGTTCCTTTGGGCCTGCCAATTTTACCAACTTGAATAAAATGACTTGGAGATAGAGACAACTTAGGAATTATTCTTTTTCTTTTGGCTGCTCTTCTTCTTTTGGCTCTTCAACTTTTTCCGGTTCTGCTGGTGTTTCGGCTTCTTTGTTTTCAGCCTCCGCAGGAGCTTCTTCTGTTACCGTATCAGTTGCAGTTTCTTCTTGAGGCGCGGCATCCTCAGATGAAGCGGGAGCTTCTTCTGTCGGTTTTTCTGCTTCAGCCTTTGCAGCTTCCGCTGCTGCTTTTGCATCCTCTTCAGCCTTCAATGCAGCTTCTTCTTTTGCTTTCACTCTCTCTTGAGCTTTTGCCTTAGGTAAATGTTTTTTCGTTTTTTCAGTAATTTTAGGAGCTTCCATCATTCCTAAATCAGCAAGTATTCTTTGAACTCTGTCTGTAGGCTGTGCACCTACTTTTAACCAATGTTCTGCTCGTTCTTTACTGATGATCACTCTTTCTTTGTGATCTTTAGGAACCATTGGATTAAAGTTACCAATTTTTTCAATGAAATTTCCATCACGTGGTGCTCTCTCATCTGCTATTACTATTCTATAAAAAGGTCTTTTTTTAGACCCCCCTCTTGCTAGTCTTATTTTTGTTGCCATGATTTCTCCTTTCTTATTTTATTCAATCGTTGGCATTTGATTTCCGCCTAATAAATTTTTTAATTTATTCGCAAAACCGGGTTTTTGAGCCTGCTTCATTAACTTCTTTGTTTGCTCAAATTGTTTTAGAAGTCGATTGACTTCATGAACCTGTCTTCCTGAACCTGAAGCTATTCTTTTTTTTCGTGATGCTTTTAAAATATCAGGCTCACTTCTTTCTTTTTTTGTCATGGATCGAATGATTGCCATTTGATGGTCAATGACTTTTTCATCAAAATCATTATTTTCCATCATGCTTTTAATTTTACTGACGCCAGGCATATATGACATCATTCCTGACATACCGCCCATCTTTTTCATTTGAAGAAGTTGTTTTAATAAGTCATTCATACTGAATCTGCCACTCATCATTTGAGACTGCAAAGCTTCCATTTCTTTTTCATCAATATCTTTTTGCGCTTTTTCAACGAACGATATCACATCACCCATACCTAGAATTCGGGAGGCAATACGATCAGGATGGAAAACTTCAAAGTCTTCAACATTTTCCCCTGAGCCAAAAAAACGAATTGGTAGGCCCGTTTGATATTTTGCTGAAAGAGCTACGCCGCCTCTGGGGTCAGCGTCCAATCTAGTTAAGATAAAACCAGACAAAGGAGTTATTTCATGAAAAGACTCAACAACACTCAAGGCCTGCTGTCCCATTAATGAATCTAAAACTAATAAATTTTCTTGTGGCTGTGCTATGTTGTAAATAGTCTTTAATTCTTGAAGCAACTCATCATCAGTGCTAATTCGTCCAGAAGTATCAATAATTAAAATATCCGATAATAGCTTTTCACTTTGTGACAAAGCATGTTGAGTAATTTTTTCAACATTGTCACTTTCAGGTTCAATAAATTGAATATCATTATTTTTAGCTAAAATACGAAGTTGCTCTATAGCAGCTGGACGTCGTAAATCAGTAGAAACCAGTGAAACATTTTTATTGAGAGTTTTTTGACAATAATGAGCTAATTTTGCAACAGAGGTTGTTTTTCCTGCGCCTTGCAATCCACACATAAGAAACACAGATGGTTTATTTTTGACATTTAATTCACTGCTTTGACTGCCAAGAATTTCGGTTAACTCATCACTAACTATTTTGATAATTTGCTGACCAGGCTGTACATTTTCAATTACCTTTTGGCCTAAAGCTTTTTCTTGAATATTTTTAATTAAATCCTTAGAAACTTTTAATGAAACATCGGCTTCAAGAAGAGCAACTCGAACCTCTCTCAAAGTTGTTTCAAGATCTTTTTCAGTAATAGCGCCTTTATTAGAAAGACCTTGGAAGATGCCTGTTATTTTATTTGTTATATTTTCTAGCATTTAAAAAATAAAAAAAATCGGTGGATGAAACTCATCGACCGACTAAATTTTTCTTTATTAACGATAGTTTTTATATCACTATAGGCGCCTCATGAAAATACCTTTTATTAAAGCCCATGGAGCAGGAAATGATTTTGTTATAATTGATAAAAACGTTGATTTTATTAAAAAATCTAAAAAAATTATAAAAAAAATATGCGACCGTAGATTTGGGATAGGGTGCGATCAGCTAATTCTTTTAAAAAAGGAGGCTAAATATCACCAAGTTGCTTTTTATAACTCAGATGGCTCTGTAGGAAAGAACTGTGGTAATGGACTACGCTGTGCTTTTAAATATTTGACTGAGTTTAAAAACTTTAAAAATGTCATCATAAAAAGCCAAAAATTTACACATATAGGTAAAAAGATTGGTAATGAATATCTCATAAATGTGGGTAAGGTTTCTTTAGATTGGAAAAAAATACCTTTAACTAAAAAAGTTGATACACAAAATATTCCAATAAAAAATATAGTGATACCTGGTCTTTTAAAAATCATGTCTGCAAATATAGG
>JAQWPC010000026.1:0-16025 GCA_029245555.1 Alphaproteobacteria bacterium | reverse complement strand
GTTTTTTAAAGGTAATGATGTTGAATTACGAAAAACAACTTTTGATATATTTAACGATTTTGATATTTCATTGATATTGAATGAAACTTTTGAGTCACTTTTTTTCTTACTATTTTTTAAAAAAATCGGGAAAGGAAGAATATTTAATTTTTTAAAAATATTTATTAATTTCTTTTCATTAATATCTAAATTTTGTGGCGTATCTAAATTAATAAACTTTTTTATATTTTGACGTTTAGAAAAAAAACTTTGAATTTTTTTTGGGTTCTTTTCTAATTTAAATTTTAAGAAATTTTCTGATGTTTTAATTTCAATCCCATGGAATTTTAATAGAAAGATTGGAAGTGCAATCTCAGAATCTTTAATACGACTATCATATTTCTTAAAGTTTTCATCGGTGGGATTGAGTATATTGTATTTATTATTAAATTTTATTATCTGACCATACTCTAAATTAAGTTGTAATTTATCAAGATCATTTTTCATCTGAAAAATTAATCTATTTATTTAATGAAATTAAACAATAAAAAAAGCCCAGTATCTTTAACTGGGCTTTTTAATTAAATAGTGTTTTTTAAAAGGCCGCGTCTCTTCCGTCTGATTTGGCTATTTCTCTAGCATTCGGATTAACAGAAGGTCTAAAAGGCATTTCTACTATTTCACCATCTACTGGTTGACCTGGTGTATCACAGTATTCATCAGGAAGGTGAAATTTAAATTGGTTACCTATAGCTTTTTTTTCATAAGGCACATATCCCATAGCAATATTAGTTCCTAATTCTGGTGAATACCAAGGAGATGTTAAATAACCTATAGGTGTTGAACCATCTTCTGATATTAACCAAAAATCGGGTGCATATTCTTCTATAGGCTTGCCACCTAATTTAAAACCAACTAGTTGATTTGCATAGGGCTTGTCTCCTGACTCCATTTTAGTCCTCATTGATTCAAGTGCTTCTTTACCAATGTAATCAGCAGTTTTCTTTCTTGGTACTTGGTACCCTAGGTTACACTGAAAAGGATAAGTCTCTGCATCTAAGTCTTGTCCCCATGATAAAATACCAGCTGCTATTCTTCTATGGTGTGCAGGAGCAATAACTCTTAGATTGTGTTTTTTTCCAGCTTCTAAAACAGCGTTCCACATATCGTCAGCATATAGAGTGGCATTTTTAAGATAAATTTCATATCCTTTTTCACCGGTAAAGCCAGTTTGAGAAATAATACAATCCCTTCCACCAACTTTTGCTTCCATTAAACCATAATAAGGAATATCTCTCACAGCATCTCCAACTAAATCAGCCATAAGGTCAATTGATTTAGGTCCTTGAATTTGCACAGGAGCTACATCTATTTCATCTATTGTTACATCAAATTTCTTGTCATGATTTACACCTTGCAAGAAAAACATAATATCTGAGTCAGAGAGCGAAAACCAAAATTCGTCTTCTGCTACTCTTAATAGAATTGGGTCATTAAGAACACCACCCTTACTATTACAAAGTATGACATATTTTCCATGCATAACTTCAATTCTTGAAGCATCTCTTGTAATAACATAGTTAGTAAATTTTAATGCATCGGGTCCTTTGACTCGAATTTGTCTTTCAACAGCAACGTTCCACATAGTTACGTCATTGACTAAAGAATTATATTCAACCATTGCCCCACCATCTTCAGGTTTAACGTAACCTCTTGGGTGGTACATACGATTATATACGGTGCATCTCCAACATCCTGCTTCTACAGCAAGATGCCAATAGGCTGATTTTCTTACACGAGTAGAAATCAACATTTGTTGTGGAGTAGGTCCAGACTGTCTTAAGTTATATGGAACAAGTCTATCTGACTGGTCCACGGTGCTTGGTTGTGTTAGCTTCATGTATCCTCCTAGAAAGCTATTAGCAATTTGGAAAATATTTTTTTTTTATATTAATGCAATCAAAAACTATGGATTTAAAATATTTTCTTGTGGAGCTTTAATCGTTGATTTTCAACGATAAAATCACCATTTTGTATTTCATTAAGCCACAAACAAGTCTTTTCAAAGCCCCCAAATGGAAAGCAATGAAATGATTTTAAAGGGTTTTTCTTGTATGCATATTCAGCCAAAGAAATAAGCATCTCATCATTAGAGGTTTTAGTTAAAAGGTCAGTCACTTTAGAAGAGTTTTTCTTTAGAAAATTAATTGAATTACCAACCCCGCTCATCAGCCCAAAGTTTAAAAGAGTTTTAAATGAGGCAGGTCCAGGAAATCCTACTCTCACTGGGATTGTAATTTTTTTTTCTATAAGACTATCGCACCAATCTATAAATGGTTTTGCATCAAAAAAGAATTGAGTTACCAACTCAAGATTTAAACCTTTAGATTTAGTAAGATCAAACTTATCGTTTAAAAAATTATCTATTGTTTCTTGGCTAATGTCAGGTGATCCTTCTGGATGACCTGCTATTCCTATTTCATCAAAATTATATTCTTCTAAAATTCCTGAATTTAAAATTTCTAAAGAGGAGCCAATTTGCCCTAACTGATTTCCTCCACCTCCAATAACTAAAATTTTTTTACTATCTGTTCTTTCTCTTACTTGAGATAAAAATTGACTAACATGATCTAAATTTTTCATTGTTCTAGCTGGTAAGTGAGTTATTGGTGTTAAATTATTTTTAGAGACAAAATCAACAGTCTCTAATATATCATTTTCAGAGGCATCAGGCAGATAGGTAATATAAATATTATTTTTTTTATCAAGCGGTATTGATTTTAGTTTATGTCTAACTTTTGGACTTAGCTCAATTGTAAAACCATCTATTAGTGAAATAACTTTTTCTTTAATCATCATTTAAAAAATACAGAAGGTTAAGACTTTAATCTAGTATTATCAGAATCTAAAAGAGGTTCATTAGTCACTATCAACGGATATCTTTTACCGAAATATTCCAATTCTAGCCTAGTACCAAGATCGGATAATTCTGTAGGCAAATACCCATACACAATATGTTTATCAACAAAATATCCGTAATTGGTACTTGTGACATAGCCAACGGGTTTATCCTCACTATAAATCGGTTCTGTACCCAAAGCCATTCCCTCAGGGTCATCTAGTATCATACAAGCTAATTTTTTCTGAACAGGTTGCTCTTTAATTTTTGATAGCGCTTCTTTACCAATAAAATCAATATCTTTTTTAAGTTTTACTGTGAAACCTAAGCCAGATTCATAGGGGTTTGTATTTGTATGAATGTCTGATCCAAGAGAACGGTAACCCTTTTCTAATCTAAGTGATTCAAAAGCTCCAGCACCAGAACAAATCATATTGAATTCACGAGAAACCTCTCTTAGCTCGTCCCAAAGCGTTAAGCCATATTCAGTAGGTGTATATATCTCCCATCCTAGTTCGCCTATGTATGAAATTCTGACTGCAACGCATGGTATATTGCTAATCGAAATTCTTTTGATAGAAAAAAATGGAAAAGCCTCATTGGAGACATCATCATCCTCACATAACTTTTCAAGAGCTAATCGTGAGTTTGGCCCCCATAGACCAATACCTGCCAGGGCAGAGGTCCAATCAATTATTTGCACACTCCCATCATCAGGAGCATTAATCTTTAACCAATTTAAATCAATCATACCGTTACCAGCACCCGCTAGAATCCAAAATTTATTTTCTTCAAGTCGTGAAATTGTAAGATCACTTTTGATGCCACCATAAATATTTGAAATGACGCTATAGACTACTTTACCTACAGGTACATCAATATTGTTAGTACAAACTTTTTGTAATAAATTTAAGGCTCCTTTGCCACTTACTTCAATTTTTACAAAACCAGTAATATCAAAAAGTGCTCCAGTTTGACGAGTAACTAAGTGTTCAGCAGCTTGAATAGGTGACCAGTATTTGGATGCCCAACCTGATCGATTAGGAAAGTTTTTACCTTTGATTAGTTCAGCATTTGATTCATACCACTGTGGTCTCTCCCATCCCATTGTTTCAAAGAATTGTGCTTTTTGACCTTCTAGACGAGAGTAAAAAGGACTTCTTCTTAAAGGTCTAGGTTGTTCCATTTGTTGGAGAGGATGGATAATATCATAAACCTCTCTGTAATTTTGTTTGCCTCTGGCTCTTAAATATTTTCTGACGTGATGATGATGATGGAATCGATTAATATCACCTTGGCGAACATCCAACTCGGGTTCACCGTTCGCTATCCATTCTGCCATAGCCTTACCAACACCACCGCTATGAGTAATCCATACTGCATTGGCAGTCCAAAGGCCTTTTATTGATGTTTCACCCATCAATGGATTCCCATCGGTTGTAAAAGAAAAAAGACCATTGATTTTTTTGGTTAATTTTTTTTCAGCAAATTTTGGAAATAACCAATTTGACTCTTTGTGTGCTCCCTCAAAATCACCCGGCCTAAAATCTACTAAAGAGGGCATTTCTTCAGCATCACCAGGGTTTTTTAACTCTTCAGATTCTAGTATTCTTGGTTCATGTCGATAATTACCTATGACATAAGTGTCATTCCATTGTCTAAAATATAAACTGTAATCTTGATGGCGCATTAATGCATGTTTTACTTGAGCTTCTTTAAGATCGGCTTGAAATTCTTTTAACTCTTCAAATGGTTCTAGCCATGCCATTTGATGTTCGCATGGAACCAAAGGTAGGGAAATATTAGCTAGCCTTCCCATTTTTGGTGCCCATATCCCTGTTGAGACAAGAACAATATCAGCTTCATAATCTCCGTTAGGTGTCTCCACTCCTCTAATATGATTATTAGAAACTTTAAAACCAGTAACAGGAGTATTTCCTATAAATTCACCTGCCTTCATATCAGTTACATATTTTGCCATCGCACTTACCGCTCTTACTGGAGCAGCTAAACCATCAGTGGGAACATAGTAGCCACCATAAATTTTTTCAGGATCAATGAATGGACTTAATTTTAAAATCTCATCAGGGGAAATAATTTTTGCATCTGTTAGGCCGTAACTGTGCGCAATACCCATTTTTCTATAAAGGTCTTCATGTCTTTCTTTTGTTTTTGAAACTTCTATTCCTCCAACGGTGTGGTAACAAGGCTTACCCTCAAAAGATAAAGACCTTAGTAAATCAACCGTGTATTGTGCAAACTTACACATCATTCTTGAAGGGTTTGTTTGAAAGACTCCACCTGGTGCATGACTGGTAGATCCACCAGTTTCAAAAAGAGGACCTTGATCTAAGATCATCATATCTTTCCATCCTAATTGCGCTAAATGATAGGCAGTACTGGCTCCAGTAATTCCACTACCTACAATAATAATTCTAGATTTGCGAGACATTAATCCTCCTAAATATCAGCTAAAGCTAATCAGTTCCAAAAATTGATGTCAATATGAAAAGTTTATTAGAAATTTACTGCGTCGATGAGTCGATCCTCAAGGTAATCACTAAAAGAGCGATTACAGCTCAATAAGAGACGGTCATCAAATTTTAACATGGTACAATCAATCCTTGCTAATAATGTTTGCGCAACTGTCATACTTTTAAAAGATTTTTCTCTAAAATCAAAATGAGTTAATTTATTGAGTGTCTTGAATGCATTTTGACCGCGAATTTCAAAGAATACCTGAGCATCTGAAAAATTTGTAGCTAATATTGCATCTATTTTGTTAAGTTTTTCAATGTATTGCATGATTTTTAGATCTGAGGTTTCTTTGGTAAATAGCAAATTCCATTGATCAAAGGATAGTTTTGATAAAATATTGTTATCGTTAGTGACTATTCTTAAATTATCTATTGGAGGTAATAGTTTAAATAATTTATTAACAGCATTATTGAACTCAGAATCACCAGTCCCTCTAATAATGATTTGTTGAAAAAGGGCAGACTTTATCTCAACATCATTTGATCGGATTACATCTCTCATGATACTAATTTCTCATTATTCTCATCATAGAAAATTGGCTTTACAATTTCTACGGCAATAGTTTTTTGATCTGAAGTGGAGGTATATGCTTTTTTTCCAATCAAAGAATGACCATCTTTAATAACCGCAAGTCCGAAACTATGCCCTAAAGTTGGGCTGTGATAACTAGAAGTAATGTGACCTAACATGGGAATTGGAGTTTCAACATTTTGATTTAAGATAATATGCTGACCTTCCTCTAGAGAGTCTTTTTTATCTGAAGGAATAATACCAACAAGTTGTTTGCGATCAGATCTGATAGTATCAGACCTTGTAAGAGACCTCTTACCAAGAAAGTCTTTTTTATTTTTTCCTATCATCCAAGTTAGTCCCAAATCGATAGGGGTTATAGAGCCATCGGTATCTTGACCAACAATAATGTATCCTTTTTCTGCTCTAAGTAGATGCATTGTTTCTGTTCCATAAGGAATTAAATTAAATTCTTTGCCATAATTATGGAGCTGCTCCCAAACCTGAAGTGATTTATTGGCAGGAACATAAATTTCGTAGCCCATTTCACCTGTAAAACTTGCCCTTAAAATTCTTATTTGAGTTTCTTGATATTGGTGAAATTGAAAAGTCATAAAAGGAAAAGCATCATTGTTAAAATCTATTTTTGGAAAAACTTTGCACATAATTTCTTTTGTCCTAGGTCCGCTGATATTAAAAGTTGCGAATTGCTCCGTGATAGAATTCATAAATACATTCAAATTGGGCCATTCTGTTTGAGCATATTCCTCCATATAACTTAGCACATTAGCCGCTCCACCAGTTGTTGTTGTGGCTATAAAATGTTCATCAGAGATCTTACAAATAATACCATCATCTTTTACCATGCCATCTTCACCTAGCATTAAAGCATATCTTGCCGATCCTGGTTTCATTTTGGTAAAGCTATTTGTATAAATTAAATTCATAAACGAAAGGGCATCTTTTCCTTTAATTTCAATCTTACCAAGCGTACTACCATCAAGTATTCCAGCAAATTCTCTTACATGTTTGCCCTCACGCTGGACTGCCTCTTCTATAGTTTCAGAGGAATTCTTTGGAAAAAACCATGGTCTTTTCCATTGACCAACATCTTCGAAGACTGCACCCATAGTATGGTGCCATTGATGAATTGGAGATTTTCTTTCAGGATCATAAAATTCATAGGAGTTTCTTCCTGCAATTGCTGCAAAACTTAATGGGGCATAAGGGGGACGATAGATTGTTGTACCTACTTCATTAACTTTTTTATCTAGTAAGTCTGATACTATTCCTAGGGCATTGATACTGCTAATTTTTCCTTGATCAGTTCCCATGCTATTGGTTGTAAATCTTTTTAGATGTTCAATTCTATCAAAACCTTCTGAGATAGCTTGGCGGATATCTTTTGTTGTGACATCATTTTGTAAATCAATAAAAGATTTGGACCACATAGATGATTTAATGGGAGGCACTTCCCATAACTTTTGGATATGATAAACAGGGCTTGTATTAAGTTTTATATTCACATCAACTTTTTTAATTTTAAAGATTTTTAACTTGGAATTAACTTCATCATTAATATCTTTAAAACTGAATTGCCCACTTGCTGATCCTAGAGTAATAGTTTGCTGAAATGGTTCAGCAGGCTTATAGGTTAAGTCTTTTTCATCCCAATCTAACAATCCCTTTGATTGAGTGAATAAATGAACATCAGGATTTATTCCTCCTGATACACATAAAAAGTCAGCATCTAATTCACTTAGGCTTCCGCTGCTATCAGCAATAATAATTTTTTCAATTTTTTTTCTGCCTGAAGCACTTTTGATTTGAGAGTTTGTATAAAGTGGAATGTCATTTTTTCTAATTAGATCAAATAATTCAGGTTCAATATTTTCTCCTACTCTAGAGTCTATGTAGGCTTTAGGTTTACATCCATTTGAGATTAAAGATTGAATTAGACTATTTGTATTAGAGTTATTGCTAAAAATTATAGGCTCTGTTGAGGGTAAAACACCATATCGAGTAATATATTTTTCAAAAGATGAGGCCAGCATTATTCCTGGAAGATCGTTATTTTGAAATGATAAAAATCGTTCTATATGTCCATTGCATAATAGTACATGTTCTGTTCTAATCTTATGAAGGGTGCTATTTACTTTACTCTCAGAAGGTTTCGCTCCTACAAATTTATCCTCAACAGCAATTAAATGATTAATATAATTATAAGTTGTTACTAATGTGTTTTTTAGAATTCTGATGTTTTTAGAGTGCTCTATAGCCTCAACTGTTTCTTTGACCCACGCTTTGGGAGATTGATTATCAATAGAATTAATTTTATCCGAATTGTTTATTATTCCACCTAAATGACTATCAAATTCAATTAATAAAACATCATAATGTGTATTTATAAGAGACTTTGCTGCTACAAGGCCATTTAAACCTCCTCCTACAATTACAATATCTACATTGTGATGTAAGTGTGAGCTTATTGCCTTAAATTCTTTTGGAGGTTTGCCAAGACCCGCAGCTCTTCTTATTACGGGTTCATATATCTTTTTCCAAAAACTTTTATGGGGACCCATAAAAGTTTTATAATAAAAACCTGCCGAAAAAAGAGGTGAAAAATAATTATTGATACTTCCTAAATCTAAATCAAGAGAAGGCCATCGATTTTGGCTTTCTATTTCCATGCCTTCATAAATCTTTTTTATGGTAGCTCTGGTATTGGGTTCAGAATGTTCAGTTAATATTTGAACAAGTGCATTGGGTTCTTCGATACCACATGTGTAGATACCTCTTGGTCGATGATATTTGAAACTTCTTCCTATAATTCGAATGTTATTACGGAGCAGGGCAGAGGCTACAGTATCACCTTTGTATCCATAATATTTTTTTCCATCAAATTTAAACCCAATTTTTTGATGAAATTGCACAAATGAATTTTCTTTGATGTTCAAATTTTTCATTTTTTAACAGTAAAGTTTCCTGAGCCTAGTTTGGGCTCTCCAGATGGAGTAATAATATTATTTTTAAATTTTTTTAAATCAGGCTTAGGTTCGTCTATTTTATAGGTTTTTAAAATTTCATCGGTTGATGTATCTCTTACACAATTAAACCATTTACGACATCCATGAGAATGCACCCATCTCTCATAAAATAACCCCTTTGGATTAGAGCGTATAAAGACATACTCTGCCCACTCCCTGTCACTTATATCTTGGGACCCATCTGGTCTCTTGACATGTGCCTCCCCGCCATTAGAAAACTCTAATTGGTCACGCGGCCCGCAATAAGGACATTCAATAATTAACATTTACTTTTTAATGAGCTACCGCGGCAGCCCCGTGCTCATCTACAAGTTTTCCGCTCACAAATCTATCAAGACTAAAAGCAGCATTAATATTGTGAGGTTGATTTTTTGCTATAGTATGTGCGAAAACATTGGCACTTCCTGGGGTCGCTTTAAAGCCACCGGTTCCCCAACCACAATTAAAAAATAATCCATCGACATCGCATTTACTAATAATAGGACTGGCATCAGGACAAATATCAACAATACCACCCCATTGGCGCAACATCTTCATTTTCCCGAATACAGGATAAAGCTCTACCATAGCCCTAATCGTATCTTCAATGACATCAAACCCCCCTCTTTGCGTGAAAGAATTATAGCTATCTGTTCCTGCCCCTATAACCAATTCTCCTTTATCAGATTGACTGACATAAGCGTGAACAGCTGAGGACATGACAACAGTATTTATGATTGGTTTAATAGGCTCTGAAACAAGAGCTTGCAAGGGTTTACTTTGTAGAGGCAGTCTTACTCCTGCAGTTTCTGCAAGTACACCAGTGTGTCCTGACGCAACAACACCAACTTTATTTGCTCGTATGAAACCTTTAGAAGTTTCTACACCCTCAATTTTTCCACTCTTAGTTTTTATTTGATGAGCTTCACAATTTTGAATGATATCAACTCCCATTTCATCAGCACGCATTGCAAATCCCCAAGCAACAGCATCGTGTCTCGCTACTCCACCACGTGGTTGAAAAGAGGCACCTAATACAGGATAACGTAAGTTATCGGTATTCATAATTGGAACTTTTTTTTGTATCTCTTCTTTAGATAACCATAGTGAGTCAATCCCATTTAAATTATTTGCACTTATTCTTCTTTTAATTTCTTTTATATCATGTTCATTGTGAGCTAAGTTCATTACTCCGCGTTGGCTAAACATGACATTGTAGTTAAGATCATTTGATAAATTTTCCCATAACTTTAATGAGTGCTCATATAGATGAGCACTGTCATCCCAAAGATAATTAGATCTTATTATAGTAGTATTTCTTCCTGTATTACCACCACCCAACCAACCTTTTTCAATTACTGCTATATTTTTAAGACCATGTTCTTTTGCCAAATAATAGGCTGTACCAAGACCATGACCGCCACCACCAATGATGATGACATCATAAAACTCTCTTGGTTCAGGACTGCGCCACATTTTGGGCCAACTCTTATGACCACTTAGTGCATTTTTGGCAATGCTAAAAATAGAATATTTTTTTTTCACCGTTGCAAAATAGCAAAAAAAAATTTACTCAGCTAGATAATTTCAATGGCGAATTGTCATCAATATGACGAAATATCTTAGGAAATTGAAATCTCAGCTCACAATCTGTATTTGGTGCAGCAATATCGTTATCAATATCATTTTGGCAAATTGTCCTGATTTCATAGCTAAATCGTGTTTTTTCAGATCTTTCCTTTGAGGAGCTATGGAGGTGACAGCCTGAAAAACATAATATTTCTCCAGGTTTTATTGTTACAGGCAATATATTAACATTTTCAGGAAGTTTTTCTTCTAATTGTGGGGCTGAAGGGTATGAAAAATTACCTTTTTTTCTATTAGCTAAATAAGTATCTAAATCCCAGGTAGCCGTTGAATTTTTGACTGGTTTTGAAAAATAATCTGGAAAAAATAACATTGTATTTGTCGGGTCAAGGTTGTTGATCGGTGCCCACCAATTAATTTGTTGATGGATATTTGTCCCCCAAGTATCTCGGTGAGTTTTTATTCTAGATGCTTCTCGATATGAAAATTTATTTTCTGCTGGCGCAACTCTTACTACAAATTTATCCCAATAGGACTCTCCATTATAAAATTCAATTTCTTCAAGAAAGCTTTTAAATAGTTTAAGAAACATCTCTGAATTTTTTAAATGAGATACTAGATTAGCACTTATCTCTTCACAATTATCTAATAAATGTAACTTATCTAAATCACCATTATATTTTTTATAAATCTTATCTTTTATTTCTTGTATGATTTTTAAAGAAGTATTTGACTTTTTAAAAACAAATATTTTACCATCAAATAATTGTTGTTTAAATTTTTTAAGATTAGAAATTTTTTTTATAGGTTCGAACAATTATTCGATATCACCTACATACACACCTAATGCTAAAGCTGTTTCTATTAACGGGTCAGAGCGATCCACAACTTTATATGTTGAAATTCCCTCGCTTATAGGCACGTCAACAACTTTTCTATCTTGCCAGGCTACCATTCTATCAAATTTTCCTTGTGCAAGTAAATCAACAGCATAAACACCAAAGGCACTTGCTAAAATTCTATCTCGGGGAGTGGGGGGAGCACCTCTTTGTACGTGACCTAGAGATGTGACTCTACATTCAATATCGGTCTTATTCATAATTTCCTCAGATAGATATGATCCAATCCCACCAAGTCTTTTTTGACCATCCGCAAACTCTACTTCATAAGTTTCTCCATTTTCAGTTTTGACTGCTTCAGCGACAACAATTAATGAATGAACAATTCCTCTATTTTTCATTTCTGTTAACTTATTTACTATTCCTTTGACTGAATATTTTAATTCAGGGATCAAGATAATATCTGCTCCACCAGCAATACCCGCATTTATAGCGATATGTCCCGCATCTCTTCCCATTACTTCTAAAATCATAGTTCTGTGATGACTGGCAGCAGTTGATTGTAAATTATCTAATGCTTGTGTTGCAACATTTACAGCAGTATTAAAGCCAATTGAACTTTCTGTAGCTCCTACATCATTATCAATTGTTTTAGGTATTGCTACAATATTGAGATTTCCCCTTTTGGCAATTTCAGTAAGTATAGCCATACTTCCATCTCCACCTATTACGATTAAACCATCAAGTCCAAGCTCATGGTATCCATCAATTATATCTTGTGTACGATCTTTAAAAGAGCCATCCGGCATAGGAAATTTAAATGGATTTCCTTTATTGGTTGTGCCTAAGAAAGTCCCGCCTTGGCGTAAAAGTGAACCACTAAAAGTCTGGTAGTCAAGTGGAAGGAAAGCAACAGGACGCTGCATAAGTCCAACTGTTCCATCTCTAATGCCGAGAACTTCCATACCATATGTATTTTTAGCTCTAAAAAATATTGATCGCACAGCTGCATTTAAGCCACCACAATCGCCACCACTTGTTAGAATTCCTATTTTTTTCATATCAAATTTTATCTGAGTCCCACAACCAAGCAGCTCCTCTAACTCCACTAGAGTCACCGTGGGTGTTACGTAAGATTTTATTCCTCACTTTATCACTAAATGTATATTTGGGAAGTAATTTTGGAATATTATCATATAGCCTTCCAACATTTGACATTCCCCCACCTAAAATTATTGCATCTGGATCAACAATTCCAATCATGACTGCAATTAATCTTGCAAATCTATCTTCATAAAGATCAAATTCTTTCTTTGCTCTCTCATCTCCATTGGATTCTAAAGCAACGATCTCTCTAGTTCTAAGGTCTGTTCCATATTTTTGATTGAAAATTTTCGTAAAACCTATTCCAGAAATAAATTGCTCTGCACATAAAGGTCTTTGACAATTGCCTACAAGACATTTGACATTCAAATCATATTCATCTTGTGTGGGATAGGGGAGCGGTTGGTGACCCCAGTCACCTGCTACTTGATTAATCCCCTCTACAACCTGTTTATTGAATACAAAAGATCCACCAAAACCGGACCCAATGATAACACCCCAAACTGACTTAAAATCTGCTCCAGAGCCATCGATGGCTTCAGATAAAGCAAAACAATTGGCATCATTCATCATTCTTATTTCACGGTGAAGAGAAGCCTCTAAGTCTGTTTTAAAGGGCTGATCATTGATCCAAACACAATTAGCATTGTTTACCAAACCTGTTTCATTTGATGAAAAACCAGGTATGCAAATACCAACCGAATTTTTTTCATTTGTATAATCATCAAATTCATCAACTAAAGTCTTAACAGTATCAATACCACTTTGATAATTTTTGTCATAGGTAGATCTCTTTCTCAGAACTTCTTTTCCTCGGGGGTCCATAAGTATGCCCTCTATTTTTGTCCCTCCATAGTCGATACCAATTTTGAATTTTGAAGTCATAATTTTAGATTATATATAACTATATAATAAATTTAATAGCTCATGTCACTTATTGTCTTTATTGAGAGTTTATATAATTAGTATAAAATCAAATTATGAAAAAAATTATTAATTGGGGAATTGTTAGCACAGCTAAAATTGGTTGGGAGTATTTAATTCCAGCTATTCATAGATCTAAAAATAGCAAAGTTATTGCCCTTGCTAGTAGAAATATTTCTCAAGCAAGATCCTTATCAAAAAAAATGAAGATACCTAAGTGTTACGGATCCTATAGAGAATTATACCAAGATCCTGATATAGATATTATTTATAATCCTCTGCCAAATCATTTACATATCAAGACAAGCTTAGAGGCCTGCAATTATGGAAAGCACATTCTGCTAGAAAAACCTCTTGCTCTTAATTCAAAAGATATTGATCCTTTAATTAAAGCTGCAAAAAAAAATAAAGTCATAATTAAGGAAGCCTTCATGGTAAGACATCATCCACAATGGCAATGGATCAAAAAATATATCAAATCAGGCAAGATAGGGAAGATTACAAATATTTCCTCAGTTTTTTCATACAATAATAAAGATCCTAAAAATATAAGAAATATTCAAAAATATGGAGGTGGTGCAATTTATGATATTGGATGTTATCCAACAGTTATATCTAGGTATCTTTTAGATAAGGAACCTAAAAAATTAGTGGCAAGTAATTTTAAAGATAGGAATTTTAAAACCGACGTCTTATCTTCGGTTCTCATGGATTTTGGAGGTATTTATTCTTCCTTTACTGTTGCTACTCAAAGTAACAAATCACAACAAGTTTTTATATTAGGTACAAAAAAATCAATCGTTATTGAAAATCCATTTAATGCAGAGCCTAAAAAATCAACAAACATAGCGATCTATCATGGCAACTCTATTTATAGAAAAGACAATACTATCAAGATATTCCCTCCAATTGATCAATATGAAGTGCAGGTTACTGCATTTTCAGATCATTTATTAAAGAAAACTAAAGTTGACTATGATTTGGTTGATGCAAAAAAAAATATGAAAGTTTTGGATGCTATTTTTAAATCCTCCAAAAAAGGTTCTTGGGTTAAGGTTTGATTTTTTTGGCAAAAATTTTTGCTAATATCTCACCAAAATCTTTATGTGTTTTTTTTGACCAATGAATGGGATCATTATCTGAAGAAACAATAAATTCATTAGTATCAATAAATTCAATTTTTTTTTCTTTACACATGTTCTTATAAAATTCTTTTAATTTTTTGGATTTTTCAAAAGCCCCAATCCACTCTTTATAATTAATCCAGCTTTCATCTATTGATAATTTTCCAAGGATAGGTGGAACAAGAATTACCACTTCAGATTTTTTTTCATCGTGCCATGTCCCTTCTCCTGAGTTTGTATTATTAGCAATTGCTATTAGATCTAATACGCCGTTAGCTATATCCTTCGGCTCTCTATTAAATCTTTTTTTTAGATCATTGGTGCCAAGGAGAATTATGACTATATCAATGGGGGAGTGTGATAATAAAGTTGATTTAAAGGCGGTTGCACCATTTAAATGTTTTCCATCTTTGCCATCATTAATGTTAGTTGTTCTTCCAGGCAAAGCATCTTCAATAATTTTGCAATCTATACCCTCTTTATTGAGGTTTTTTTCAAATACTATTGACCAACGGCTCTCAAATCGTTTGCCATTATCTTCATCTACATAACCCCAACTATTTGAGTCACCAAATATTAGTATATTTTTCAATGAGCGCTTGAGGGAGACCATAAATTAATATTTCCCTCTTTAGCTTTTTTACTAATTTCAGTGAGTTCTGATTTAGAGAATTTTAAATTTTTAAGAGCCTCTATGTTTTCTTTTAACTGTTGGGTCGTTCTGACGCCAATTAAGGCTGAAGTAACTGCTTTGTTATTTAAAACCCAAGCTAATGCCATTTGGGACAATGACTGTCCTCTTTTATTTGCAATTGAATTTAAGTCATTAATAATTTTTGTATTACTTTTTGTAATTAAAGTTTTATCAAATGAACTATTTTCACTAACTCGAGTTCCTTTTGGAGTGCCTGATAAATACTTATTTGACAAAAATCCCTGTGCTAAGGGTGAAAAAGCAATACATCCTACACCATTATTTATAAGTGTTTTTGTTAAATCTTTTTCAATCCACCTATTCAGTAGGGAGTAGGAAGGTTGGTGAATAAATAGTTTAATGCCTCTGCTTTTCAGTATTTTAATCATCTCATTGGTTTTTTTTGCAGAATAAGAAGACACCCCAATATAAAGAGCCTTACCAGATTTATATATAGTTTCGAGAGCATCGGCTGTTTCCTCTAAGGGGGTATTGGGATCAAAACGATGTGAATAAAAAATATCTACGTAATCTAATTTCATTCTTTTTAAACTTTGATCACAGCTTGCAATAATATGTTTTTTAGATCCCCATTCTCCATATGGGCCATCCCACATGTCATACCCTGCTTTTGAAGATATAATGAGCTCATCTCTATACTTTCCTAAGTCGCTTTTAATAATTTTTCCAAAATTACTCTCAGCACTGCCATAAGGAGGCCCATAGTTATTTGCTAAATCAAAATGTGTGATTCCATAATCAAAAGATTTGAACAAGATTTTTTTTGACTCTGAAGACATG
>JAQWPC010000020.1:0-1795 GCA_029245555.1 Alphaproteobacteria bacterium | reverse complement strand
GGATTTTTTGTTCCAATTGCCTTTGAAACAACATCTGAAATTCCTAATGCTTCAAAAATAGCTCTTGAAGGTCCACCAGAAATAATACCAGTTCCTTTTGGAGCCGATCTAAGGATTACTGTACTTGAAGAAAACTTTGCTTTTATATCGTGATGAATAGTTCTACCCTCTCTCAAAGGTATCCTAATCATTGTTTTTTTAGCTTCCTCAGAGGCTTTTCTAATTGCTTCTGGAACCTCTTTTGCCTTACCGGAACCAAAACCAACTCTACCTTGGCCATCTCCACTAACTACCAGAGCAGCGAAACCAAATCTTCGTCCACCTTTAACAACTTTAGAAACTCTTCTAACAGAAATCAGTTTCTCAATGAATTCTTTATTTGCATTATTGTCTAACATTAAAAAGATAATCCCTTTTCCCTCGCAGCGTCTGCAAGAACTTTTAATCTACCATGATATTTATAAGGCCCTTTATCAAACTTTACTTCTTTGATGCCTTTTTCTATAGCCAACTCAGCAATTTTATCTCCAACTAACTTAGCCATATCTATTTTCTTTTGCCCTTCTGTCTTAGTTATTTTTACAGAGGAAAATGAGCAAAGTGTTTTATCATTATCTTCAGATAAAACTGATGCATAAATATGCTTAGATGATCTAAATACTAATAATTTGTGTTTCTTGACGTTGGAAAGTTTTTTTCTAATACGGGATTTTCTACGATCAGAGCGAATTTTATCTTTATTCATTATTTTTTCTTTCCTTCTTTTCTATAAACTTTTTCACCTTCATATCTGACGCCCTTACCTTTATAAGGCTCAGGTTTTCTGAAAGATTTTATTTCAGCAGCGACCTGTCCAACTAGTTGTTTACTAGTTCCAGAAACCGATACAATGTTCTTTTCTACTTTAATAGCAATGCCCTCAGGAATTTTAAAATTTATGTCATGACTGTAACCTAATGATAAAACAAGTGTCGTGCCACTTACATTAGCTTTATAACCAGTACCAATTAACTCTAAACGTTTCTCAAAGCCTTTTGTATTACCAATAATTTCATTCTTAACGTTAGCATAAACTGTTCCAAGAAGAGCCTTGTTATCACCAGTAAAATGAAGAAGGTTATCTTTCATATCAATAATAATGCCATCAGGAAGTGTGGTCATAGATTTTCCTAGCTTGCCCTCAAAATTAATAATTTTATCGTTTAATGATATTTTTATATCGTCAGGAATGTTGATTGGATTTCTTGCTAGTCTAGACATAAATTAGAAAACGCTTATTAGCACTTCCCCTCCGACTTTTTGTGTTCTTGCATCAGTATCTGACATGACGCCCTTAGATGTAGATAAAATTGTTGTTCCAAGACCGCCAATTGTTTTAGGAATTT
Source organism: Alphaproteobacteria bacterium (assembly GCA_029245555.1). GTDB lineage: Bacteria > Pseudomonadota > Alphaproteobacteria > HIMB59 > HIMB59 > HIMB59. Next base: position 410 of record JAQWPC010000020.1, on the reverse strand, counting down.
CTTCAACCGAACTATAAACACGACAACCCTGCTTAGTAATTTTTTCGATTTTTTGGATTAAAGGTGAACCTTTATAATATTTTAAAGTAATTAAAATATCTTTTTTATTATCACCAACTACTTCATAAGTATCAATAAAACCCTCACTCTTTAAAACACTACAAACATTCACATTTAATTTTGAAAAAATAGCTTTAACAGAAACTTTACTAGCTTTTTGACCATTTCTAATTCTAGTGATCATATCTGCAAGAGTATCACTCATTTACCAACTCGCTTTCGTTAAACCAGGTATCTGGCCTTTACCTGCCATATCACGAATGGCAATTCTTGATAAATTAAATTTGCTGTAAACGCCTCTAGGCCTACCAGATAAAAAACATCTATTTCTAAAACGTATCTTAGATGAA
>JAQWPC010000013.1:0-1969 GCA_029245555.1 Alphaproteobacteria bacterium | reverse complement strand
GTTTGCAGCTGGTGATGTTAAAGATAAAATATACAGACATGCTGTGACTGCTGCAGGAATGGGGTGTATGGCGGCTTTAGAGGTAGAAAAGTTTCTAGAATAAAGAGAAGATTAAACTAACCTTGTCTAGCTTTCATTCTCGGATTGGTTTTATTGATGACGTATAATCTGCCTTTTCTTCTAACTAATTGATTGTTTTTATCTCTAGTTTTAGCAGTTTTAAGTGAGCTTTTAATTTTCATCTTTATTTTTTAACTAAATTTAATAAGTTGGGAATTTATGTTAATTGAAGAAAAAATCAACAAAATTAAAGAAGATTTTTCATTTTTTGAAAATTGGGAGGATAAATATCAATATTTAATAGACCTAGGTAAGAAGCTACCAGAATTAAAGGATATTTACAAAAAAGATGAGTTTAGAATTCAAGGATGTACATCTAATCTTTGGATGATACCTCAATATAATGATAATAAGCTCACATTCTTAGGAGCGAGTGACTCTGTTATTGTTCAGGGATTATTCTATCTTGTAAAATATGTATACGACAATGAATATCCTGAAACAATTATCAATGAGCCGTTAAATTTTTTCGATGAAATAGGACTATCGTCCCATCTCGGACCTTCTCGAGCAAACGGCTTAAATTCTTTAAAGAAACAAATAAAACAAGTAGCGACAGAATTACAAAAAAACTAATTCTAATCAAATTAAAGTGTGCTAATTTCAAACTATGAATCTGATTAAAATATTAATTTCGATCTTATTTTTATTCTTTACTAATAATCTATTTTCCAAGGAGGATGTCATTAATTTACAGTTAAAAGACGGTATCGTCAAAATAAAGACCTTTGAAGATAAGGCACCTAATCATGTTAAACAAATAAAAGAACTCGTTCAAAATGGTAGTTACGATGGTGTTGTATTCCATCGAGTCATAGATGGTTTCATGGCACAAACTGGCGATGTTCAGTTTGGAAACACTAATTCAGATAATTTTGACCTTCGAAGAGCAGGTACTGGAGGTTCAGGACAAAACATTGATGCGGAGTTTAACGATACACCTCATAAAAAAGGAACATTAAGTATGGCTAGAGCTCAAGATCCTAACAGCGCCGATAGTCAATTTTTCATATGCTTTGATGATACGCCCCATCTAGATGGTCAGTATACTGTTTGGGGAGAAGTTATTGAGGGTATGGAATTTGTCGACTCGATAAAAAAAGGTGATCCTATTAAAAACGGCCTTGTCGATGAGCCTGATAAGATAATAAAAATGTGGATTGAATAATTACTTTTGAGTAATTTTTAATTCTATTCTTCTATTCTGTTTTAAATCCTCTCGAGAGTCGCCAATGTTTATGGGTTGATATTCTCCATATCCGTTAGCAGATAGTCTATCGGCTGGTATGCCTTGTCCAATAAAGAACTTGACTACCTCGAGAGCTCTAGCATGAGAGAGTTCCCAGTTTGATGGGAATTGAGATGTTGATATAGGGACTTTGTCTGTATGACCATCAATTTGGATTACCCAATTTAACTCTGTTGGAATATCATTGATCAAATCAATTAAAGTTTTAGCTATTAAAGACAATGCAACTCTTCCAGAGCTTTGAATCTCAACACTTCCAGAGTCAAATAATATTTCAGACTGAAAAATAAATCTATCTCCTTTGATTTGGATGTCATCTCTGTCGCCTAAGGCCTCAGATAACTTACCAAAAAATTCTGATTTATATTTTTGGAGTTTAAAAAGTTCACTTGTAAGAACTCGATTTAATCGATCACCAATTTCACCCAATTCAATTTTATTATTTGCTATTTCTGCCTCTTTAGAGTCGAGTAAATTGTTTAAAAGTTGAATTTCATTACTTAGAATTTTTATATCATCAGAAAGACGTGAAATTTTAATTAACGCATCATTGAGGTTTTCAGTTTTAAATGAAGATTCATTTTCTAATTCTGAAATCTG
>JAQWPC010000009.1:0-7026 GCA_029245555.1 Alphaproteobacteria bacterium | reverse complement strand
ATCATATGATTTTATAGATGGTGATATATTAGAACATTCTAATCTCACTTTAAATTTTTTTAATGATATCAAAAATATACTAGGAAAATCTTTTTTTTTTAGCGCTACAGATTATGGCTATCAAAATATTTCAAAAAAAAGTACTCTAAGGTTGATTTCTAATCACCAAAAAATAAATCTTTTTGAGAAATTTGAAAATGTTGATTATTCTTTTGTGGTGAACATTGAATTATTTAATAATTTTTTCCTAAATTTTAAACCGATAATTGAATCTCAATCAGCATTAGTTTCTAATTTTCTACCTAGTGAATATTTAAATACTAACAACAAAGAGACTCTAAAAGCCCTAGAATTAATAAAAGGTAAAAAGTTTGACGATATGGGTAATTCCTTTTTTAATATTTCTTTTTATAAACTCTAAGACAATGAATAAAAAAATAATTTATAAGTTTTTTACAAATAACAATGGCTCCTCTAAAGGTAAATATAAATCTTTAAATTGCGGTCTCCATTCCAAAGACAATCCCAGTCATATTCGATCAAATATATTAAAAGCTGTTAATCAAATATCGAAGATACCAAAGTATTTAGTCTTGCCTACTCAATCTCACTCTAATAAGTGTATTATCGTTACTAAAATTCAAAAAAAATATGTATGTGATGCTGTAGTGTCTAATAACTTAAAATTTATTCTAGGCATTACCACGGCAGATTGCTTACCAATTATATTCTATGATGATAAAAACACTAATATTGGAATTTGCCATGCTGGATGGAGGGGCTTGGTAAATGGAATAATTGAAAATACTATCAAAAAATTAAATTATCTAGGTTCTAAAAATATTGCAATTACTGCTATTATTGGTCCTTGTATTAGAAAAATGTCCTATGAGGTATCTGAGAATTTTGTAAAAGATTTACCAATTGAGTATCAACAATTTAGTTTAATAAATGATTCAAAATATTACTTTGATTTGCCCAAGCTAGCTTCTTACATTCTATCCAATCAAGGAATTAGTAAAATTAAAGATTTAAGAAAAAATACTTTTATAGATAGAAATTATTTCAGCTACAGGGAAAGTAAAAAAAAAAATTGGGATGATTACGGCAGAAACATAAGCATGATCACTATAAATTAAGTTTTGAATGAAAATTAAATTAATATATAACCAAGTAACCCATGAAAATCATTTCTGGCAATAGCAATTTAGAACTATCTAAAGAAATTTCCTCTTATGCTAAAACTGCTCTTTCTGCTGTAAACATGACGAGATTCTCTGATAAAGAGATCTTTGTAGAAATTGGTGAAAATGTTAGGGGGGAAGATGTCTTTTTAATTCAATCTACTTCTTATCCAGCCAATGATAATTTAATGGAATTGCTAGTTGCAATTGATGCTTTAAAAAGAGGCTCTGCAGCAAGAATTACTGCTGTTCTCCCTTACTTTGGATATGCTAGACAAGATAGGAAAACAGGCCCTAGAACACCTATATCTGCTAAACTTGTAGCCGATCTAATCACTACAGCGGGCGCCCATAGGGTTTTAACAATGGATTTACACGCTGGTCAAATTCAGGGCTTCTTTAATATCCCTTTGGATAACCTTTATGCCTCTAATCTTTTCATTAATGACATTAAAAACAATAAAAGAGATGAGAATCTTGTTTTTGTATCACCTGACGTAGGGGGTGTTATGAGGGCCAGAGCCTTTGCAAAAAAATTGAATGCTGATCTTGCTATTATTGATAAGAGAAGAGATGCCCCTGGAATTTCTAATGCCATGAATGTTATTGGTTCAGTAGAGGGTAAAAAATGTATTATTGTTGATGATTTAGTCGACTCTGGTGGAACTATTTGCAATGCTGCAAAAGCTTTACTTGAGGAAGGTGCTACTAGTGTTTACGGTTATTGCTCACATGGAGTTTATTCAGGTAAAGCCCTTGATAACATTAATGATTCAGCTTTAGAAGAGATGGTTTGTACCAATTCAATCAAACCCACCTTTGAAGTTCCAAAATCTATGAGATATATCTCAGTGGCCCCATTATTTGGTGAGGCAATTATGCGTATAAATAGTGAGTCTTCCATATCATCTCTATTTGATTAATTAATTAATTTATTGTATAAACTCAGCCTATGAAAATAAGTGGAAATATACCTGCAAAAGAGAGAAAAAAAGGAAACACGAATCCTTATTTGAATGATGGTTTTATTCCTTCCATAATCTATGGGGGTAAAGCAGATCCATTAATGGTTGCCGTTGAAACTATTCAACTTAAAAAAAGGTTTGAAGAAGGTGGTTTCTATTCAAAAATCTTTGAAATTGAGATTGGTGATAAAAAAGAAGCTGTTGTCGTCAAAAGCATCCAAAGACACAAAGTTAAAAACAACCCCATTCATGTTGACTTTCAAAGAGTAGATGAAAAAACACGCATTGTTATTTCAGTTCCTGTTGATTTTTCTAACCAAGAACTCTCTCCTGGTTTAAAACAAGGTGGGGTCTTAAACGTTGTTAGAAGAGATTTAGAATTAAGCTGTCTTGCTAATAATATTCCTGAGAATTTTGAAATTTCATTGGAAGGTAAAGAGGTTGGTGATGACATTCGCTTAAGTTCGATTACACTTGGTGAGGGAATGAAGCCTACTATTCTTGGAAGAGATTTTATGCTAGCCACTATTCAAGCACCAAAAGTTGAAAAAGAGCCTGAAGCAGTCGCTGAAGAGGCCACGGAAGAGGCCGAGACTGAAGAAAAGAAAGAAGAAAAAGCAGCAGAATAATATAGTCTGTCTTAATGCTTACCTTATACTGTCTGGGCAATCCTACTCTTAAACATAAAAATAATAGACATAACGCTGGACTTCTTTTGGGTGACTTTTTAATAGAAAAGTTTGATTTAAAACTGAAAAAATTTAAAAACTATAAACTTTCGAGTTCTTTTCAAATAGATGGAATAAATTGTCAAATAGCTTTATCGGAAAACTATATGAATGAGTCTGGCTTAGGTGTATTAAGCTTAAAGACAACAAAGATGAGTAAAAGTGATGAGCTTTTTGTTCTTTATGATGAACTAGATTTAAAATCAGGTGAAATAAAGATTAAACATGCCGGAGGGAATGCCGGTCATAATGGCTTAAGAAGTATTTCTAGTAAAATTGGTGATAATTATTGGAAATTAAGAATTGGAATTGATCACCCTGGTGATAAAGACAAAGTTACCAAACACGTGTTAGGAAATTTTAATGAAGTAGAAAGAAAAAGTCTCTTTGCACTCTTTGAAGTTATTTATTTGAATTTTTCACAAATATTTATTTCAAAGCATTTATCAAATTTGGGTATCTAAATGAAGTGTGGAATCATAGGTCTTCCTAATGTTGGAAAATCAACATTGTTCAATGCTTTATGTGAAAATGAGCAGGCTTTAGCTGCCAACTATCCATTTGCTACCATTGATCCTAATAGCTCGTTAGTTAAAGTTCCTGATGAGAGGCTTGACCAACTAGCAAATATTTGTAACCCACAAAAAATTATTCCTGCCGCCTTCGAAATAGTTGATATAGCCGGCCTCGTAAAGGGAGCCTCTAAGGGAGAAGGTCTGGGTAATGCCTTTTTATCACATATAAGATCTGTTAATGCCTTATTTCACATAGTTCGTTGCTTTGAGGATGATGACATTCAACATGTAGAAAATAGAATTGATCCCCTATCAGATATTCAAATAATCAATGCAGAGTTAGCATTATCGGATTTGGATATATTAGAAAAAAATCATCAAAAGTTGAAAAAAATGCAAAAGACCGATGATGAAAAAAAGAAAGTTACTATAATTGAAAGTGCCATTCAGCTAATTTCCAATGAAGAAAAATTGATAGGAAACTTAGATCAAGAAGATTTGAATTATTTAAATACTTTTCAATTAATTTCCACCAAGCCTGTAGTCTACATATGCAATGTTGATGAAAATTCAGCTTTAAGTGGCAATGAATATACTAAAAAAATAGATGAATATGCGAAAGAGAATAACTCTGAAGTACTTTTAATCAGTGCAAAAATTGAATCAGAAATATCTCAAATTTCAGATATGCAAGATAAGCAAGATTTCTTAGAAAGCCTTGGGCTTAAAGAGACAGGATTAAAGAGAGTTATAAAAAAAGGTTATGAGATTTTAAATTACATTAACTATTTTACAGCTGGAGAGAAAGAATTGAGGGCTTGGACTATTATTAAAGGAACTTTTGCCCCTAGTGCAGCAGGAACAATTCATAGTGATATGGAAAAAGGTTTTATCAGAGCAGAAACAATTTCCTATGACGACTATATAGCCAATAATGGTGAAGCTGGTGCGAAAGAAAAAGGAAAGTTAAGGCTAGAAGGTAAAGAGTATGAAGTCAAAGATGGAGACGTCATGCATTTTTTATTTAATGTTTAATATATTTTACTTAATATCTCTCCAGATTTGCTGCTTTGAAATATAGGCTAAAACGAAAAGAACTATTAAAAATAAAATAACTTTTAAGCCCATTCTTTTTCTATCTTCTAAACTGGGCTCAGCGGCCCAAGCTAAAAAAGTAGTTACATCAGTAGTCATTTGATCCATAGAATTTTGAGTTCCATCATCATAATCAACTAGGCCATCTGATAAAGGGGATGCCATCGCAATTAAATTGCCTGACATATATTTATTGTAGTGTTGACCACTTGGAATGGTCATATCTTTTGGTGGGTCAACATAGCCGAGTAATAATGATTTCACATAATCTGCACCTTTAGGTCTAGCTTTTACTATTAGAGATAAATCTGGAGGATAAGCACCATTATTAGCTGCCCTAGCCGCTTTATTATTAGCATATGGATTTACAAATTGATCAGATGGCAATCCATCTCTTTCAAACATTTCGCCTTCATCATTAGGACCATCCAAAATTAAGTTTTCAGCAGCAATGGCTTTAATATGATCTTCACTAAAACCAAGGTCACCTAAATTCCTATACGATAAATAATTCATAGAATGGCAGCCTGCACAAACTTCTCTATATACCTTTAGACCTCGTTGAGCTGAGGCACGGTCATAAGTTCCAAAAAAACCTTTCCATGACCAATCATATTTAGGGATATCTATTTTTGATCCAGCGGAGTAAGAATTAAAACTAAATAAAAATAATATTACGAAAAATATGTTTTTCATTTTAAGCTTTTTTACTATTCAAATAATTGGTAATGCTCAAAGGTTGTCGCGGGGTTTCTAAAAAACCAACTAAAGGAGCTAAAACAAAAATAAATAAAAACCAATATGCTGTACCAATTCTTGAAATTAAAACATAAATTCCTTCTGCGGGCTTGCCCCCCATGTACATCAGAACTAAAAAATTTATGGCAAATAAAAGAACACAATATCTCCAGACTGGTCTGAAAAGACATGATCTTACTTTAGATGTATCTAGCCATGGCAATAACCCGAGAGCAAGAATTGAACCAAACATCGCTAAAACACCCCCTAGCTTATCTGGGATAGCTCTAAGAATAGCGTAGAATGGTAAAAAATACCATTCAGGAACAATATGAGCAGGTGTAACCATAGGGTTAGCTTTAATGTAGTTATCTGAATGTCCTAAAATATTTGGATAATAAAAGAGGATAAAGGCTAAAATTATAAAGAAAAATATTGTTGCGTTTAAATCCTTAATTGTAACATATGGATGGAAACTAACAGTTTCATCCCAGCTTTGAGGCTCTGAGCCAGTTGGGTTATTAGAACCTGTCATATGAAGTGTAATAACGTGAAAGATAACTAAGCCTACAATCGCAAATGCTAAAAGCCAATGTAATACATAAAAACGGTTAACGGCTGCATCGCCAACTGTAAAATCACCAAGAAGTAATGTTAATATAGCATCTCCAACTACTGGAATTGCAGAAAATAAATTAGTAATTACGGTAGCTCCCCAATATGACATCTGCCCCCAAGGAAGCGTATAACCCAAAAATGCTGTTGCCATCATTAGCATGAACATAGTTAATCCAAAGATATAAACTAATTCGCGCGGAGCTTTGTATGATCCAAAATATAAGGCTCTAAAGATATGAATAAATGTGGCAATAAAAAAGAACGATACTAGATTTGCATGCAAGTATCTTATCAACCACCCAAAACTCACATCTCTCATAATTCTTTCAACAGAGTCAAATGCATCATCAGCAGAAGGTTTATAGTGAAAACCTAAAAAAATTCCGGTTAAAATTAGACCAATAAGACAAAACATTGCTATTCCACCAAATGACCAAAAATAATTTAAAGATTTAGGAACTGGAAATTTAAGGTATTCGGCTTCCATCATTCGAACGAGTGGGAGTCGGGAATCAATCCAACCTTTAAATCCAGTATAAGGAGAATTTAATGTTTTTTTATATCCTTGTGGATCGTTTGAACTCATAATAATTATCCTATCTTAATCCTATTATCTGATAAAAATACATAGGGCGGGACTGGGAGATTAGTTGGAGCTGGTCCTTTTCTAATTCTTCCTGAAGTATCGTAATGTGAACCATGACATGGACATAACCATCCGCCATAATCGCCTTTTGTATCAGAAGTTTTTTGCCCTAAAGGAACACAGCCTAAGTGCGTGCATACACCTAAAACAACTAACCATTTATCGTTTTGAACACGAGCAGAGTCTTCTTCGGCATCAGGCAACTCAGTAAGTGAGGTATTTTTTGCATCTTCAATATCTTTTTTTGTTCGATGTTTAATAAAAACTGGTTTACCTCTCCATATTACGGTCAAGCTTTGTCCTTCTTCTAGAGGAGTAAGGTCAATTTCTGTGGAAGCCAAGGCAAGCGTATCTTTTCCAGGATTCATACTAGAGATAAAAGGTATAGCTAAACTTGCTGCCCCTACGCCACCTAAAGTCATAGCAGATAGTTTAATAAAATCTCTTCTTGGTGTTTTTTTATCAGACATGTTTAATATATTTGTTTATAGATTTTATTAGTAAGATGTAGCATAAGTAGTAGTCATCATGACGCAT
>JAQWPC010000036.1:0-14355 GCA_029245555.1 Alphaproteobacteria bacterium | reverse complement strand
TGGAAAAATTTAGAAGTTAAAAATAATTTTAATTTTGAAAAAATAATGAATTATGAAGGGCCTAAAATTTTTATTTCTGCCCACATAGGAAATTGGGAAATCACCAGAAATCATTTACTAAATCAAGGATTTACCCTTCATTCAGTTTATAGGCAGGCTAACAATTCAAAAATAGACAAATATATTCAGATAAAGCGTTATAAAAAAAATGCTTTTTTTTATAAAAAAGGATCAGAAAGTGCAAAAAATATGATCAAAGCATTAAAGAATAAAGAAGATCTAGCAATTTTGGTTGATCAAAGAGACAGTAGCGGCCCTTTGATAAATTTTTTTGGAAGCAAAGCATATACCACTGATGGATTTGCCAATTTAGCGCTCAAATACAAAACAATGATTTGTCCTGTTTATACAATTAGAAATATCGATAACAGTTTTCAATTTATCTATGACAAACCCATTCCATACGAAGAATTCAAAGGCTATAACCCTCAAACGCTGACTCAAAAAATCTATTCTGAATATTACGAAAGATGGATTTCTAACTATCCGGAACAATGGCTTTGGGCTCATGAACGATGGAGAAGATGACTATTTTTTAATAATCAAAGATCCATCTTTCATTTTTATACTAAATTCATTTATATTTCTTAAAGACTCAATGTCCTTGATAAGAATTTTATCTTTCTGAAGAATAGCATATCCTTTTTTTAAATTTTTATCTATTGATGAACTATTTAACAGCCTATAGAGTAAAGATATCTTCTGTTTAAAAAATTTAATTTTATTTTTTAGATATAATAAATTGTTGTTATTAATTATTTTAATTTTTTCATTGAAATAATAAATTTTTTGTTTTGGGTTGAAATCATTAACTTTGATATGCAGGTCATAAATCATAGTTTTCTTTTTATCAAAAGAATTATTTAAGTTTTTAATATTAACATTACTTAAATAATCTAATTTTTTTTCTGTATTAAAAAGTTTTTTAGAAATTAATCTAGTTGATGACTCAAATAACATCATGGACTGCATCGGATGTATAATCTTATTTTTTAATAGATTGACAAATAATGACTTCATTTCACTTAAATTCTTTAATAATTGGTTTTGATCTGGAACAGCGATCTCTGCCGCTGCTGTAGGAGTAGGGGCTCTCAGATCACACACTAAGTCTAGTAAAGTGTAATCAGTTTCATGGCCAATTGCTGAGATATTTGGAATCGTACATTTAAAAACTCTTTCTATTAATTTAGGTTCATTAAAGGGCATCATTTCCTCTAATGACCCTCCCCCTCTTGCGAAAATAATTAAGTCTGGTTTAAACTTATTAGTTGTTGATTCTATGAGATCAAGATAATCGATAATTTCGATATGACTATTTTTTCCTTGAACAGACACTGGGAAGACAAAAATCTGTGCAATAGGAAATCTATCCTCAATTCTATGAATTATATCATGAATAACAGAGCCTGAACTTGAAGTTAATACTCCAATTTTTTTTGGAAATTTTGGTAAAGTTTTTTTATATGTTTGGTCAAATAATCCTTTTTCTGATAGTTCTTTTTTCCTCTCCTCTATCAACTTTAGTATAGAGCCATCACCACTATATTCTATATCATCTACTATAAGCTGATAAACAGATCTGCCAAATTTAGAATAAGAGGTGATTCTTCCATAAAAATTATATTCAGTACCTTCTTCTATCTTTAAATTTAAGTTTTCATAACTGCCTTTCCAACAAATACATGATATTACCTCATCATTTTCTTTAATAGAGAAGTAAACGTGTCCTGAATTAGCTATAGTTATTGATCCTGACTCACCTACTAATTTGATATATTGAAAATTTTCTTCTAATATATTTTTTATAGATCTATTAAGTTGCGTTACTGTGTATTCAGGAATATTATTCACATTATTAATATATCTTTTTTAATTTATAAATGAATGTCATTGTTATTGGTTCAGGTGCAAGAGAGCACGCCTTATGTCGATTAATAAGCAAATCTTATCTTTGTGATCAACTTTATTGCTTCCCAGGCAATTATGGAATTAGTCAGATAGCCATCTGTCGAGATATATCAAGTATAGAGGAAATTACTAATGAGTGTAAGAATATTAAACCTGATTTAATAGTTATAGGCCCTGAAAATTATCTATCAGAAAACCTTGCAGGAAAATTGAGAGATTTAAATTTTAATGTCTTTGGGCCAGATGAAATTGGAGCAAAACTAGAATCGTCTAAAAAATTCATGAAAGAATTTTGCAAAAGCTATGATATTCCAACAGCTAAATCTGAAACCTTTACTAACTTTAATGATGCAAAAAACTACTTAGACTTCCATGATGGTCCAATAGTAGTAAAATATGATGGTCTTGCAGCGGGGAAAGGAGTGTTTGTTTGTGATAATAAACATGAGGCCATAGACGCATGTGAAAAAATTTTTGTTCAAAAGTTTTTCAATCATCATGAAAATACAGTCATAATTGAAGAATGTCTTAAAGGAAAAGAGCTAAGTTATTTTACTATCACAGATGGTAAGGATTATCTTAATTTTGAGTCCGCTCAAGATTATAAGAGAATAGGAGAAGGAGATACCGGCCCTAATACAGGAGGAATGGGGACCGTTAGCCCCGCTCCCATACTTGATGAGCAATTAGAAGATAAAATTAATAATCAAATAGTTAAGAAGACTATCGATGGCCTTCAAAAGGAAAAAATTAATTTCCAAGGAGTGATTTTTTTTGGAATTATGGTTGATAATCTGAACCAACCCTATTTGTTAGAATATAATACACGTTTTGGAGATCCTGAAATTCAAAGTATTTCTCTCAGATTAAAATCTGATTTCTTGCATTTAATTCATGCTTCAGCTACTAAAAATTTAAGCTTTGCTAATTTAGAATTTTATCAAAATAAAAAATCTATTTGTTTAATTTTAGCATCAAAAGGTTATCCAGAAGATTATAATAAAAATACACATATAAAGAATTTAAATGAATTTGAAAATTCTGATAACTTTTATATCTTTCACGCAGCAACAAAAATTCAAGATAATAAAGTGTTAGCAAATGGAGGGCGCGTATTGTCTATTGTTTCCTTAAAAAACTCTTATGCCGATTGTAGAAAAGAAATATTTGATGTTGCTGAAAAAATAGATTGGGAGTTTAAGTATTATAGGAAAGATATTGGGGCTAATTATTAATTCTTTTTTTTTGAAAAAACTTTTTAATAATATTTTCTTCTTTTAAATCTATATATTTGTATTTTGCTTTAGTAATTGTTTTTCTTTTAGGGTTGTTGTTTCTTAATAAAAAGTAAACTTTTTTTATCCTGGCTGATTTAATCACCTCTTTGCACATATTGCATGGCTCTAAATAAGTAATTAATTCTAAATTATCTAACCTTTTTTGATTAAGTTTTTTGCATGCCTTTCTTATACAAAGTATTTCTGCATGCGCAGTAGGATCATTATAGCTTAATTCTCTATTGTGCGCTTTTGCGATTAATTTATTGGACTTAGGATCAAATATGACTGCACCTATAGGAATTTCATCTTTGTCATAAGCCATGTGACTTTGTTCCAATACAATTTCAATTAAATTTGTTAAAGTATCCATTATGCAAAACAATCCTGTTATTGGTATCACAGTCGATTATCAAGAAAAAGTAGACAGTTACTCTAAATATCCCTGGTTTGCTTTAAGGCGCCATTATACTAATTGTTTAGAGATTTTTGACTGCATTCCTGTAATTTTACCAATTGGCAAAAACAACAATTATGACTTTCTTGATGGGCTATTGATATCAGGAGGTGATTTCGATATTGATCCAAAATTTTATGGACAAGAAATAAAATCAGATAAAGTAATCATCGTACCTGATAGGACTGATTTTGAAATGCAATTAATTGATAGTTTTATAAAAAGAAACAAGCCAATCTTAGGAATTTGTGGTGGTAGTCAATTAATTAATGTTTATTTTCAAGGAACTTTAATTCAAGATATTAATAGCCATATTAATCACGAACAACCCAACCCTAGAAATGAAACTAGTCACCAACTTATTCTTGAAGAAAAATCGTATCTTCGCAATTTATCAAATAGTAAAGATATTTTTATAAATAGCGCTCATCATCAGGCAGTTGATCAAATAGGAAGAGATCTTCAAATAGAGGCACGAGCCTTAGATGGTGTAATAGAAGCTTTTCGCCATACAGAGCATTGCTATTGCGTAGGTCTACAATGGCACCCAGAGTTTTTAATTACAGACTTTGATAAATCTGTTATTTATGATTTCACCGAAAATGTCAAAAAAAACTCTTAGTAAAAAACTCTCTGAGTTAAATCAGATTTCTAGAAAAAAAGCTGAAGCTTTAATAAAAGAACAAGGAGTTTTTGTAAATGGGGCTAAAGAAACAAGGCCTTATATCTCCGTTACTGAAAATGATGATATAAAAGCTCAAAAGCAAAGTAATAAAAAGATCAATATTGTTTTGTTTCATAAACCTAAAGGTTGTATTACCTCCAGAAAAGATGAAAAAGATAGAACAGTAGTTTATGACTACCTGCCAAAAAAATTTGCTAACTATCATTATATTGGAAGACTAGATTATAATTCTGAAGGATTATTGCTTTTTACTGATCATACACCCTATAAAAGATTTATGGAGTCTCCAAAGTCTAAAATAAAAAGAGTGTATTTGGTAAATACCATTGGGTCATTTAATGACCTAAAATTGAAGGCTATGAATCAAAAGATTTATGCATCATTAAATTACCAAAAACCAAAAGTGATACTTGCTCATTCAAATAAAAATAAACACACATTAAGGTTTGAATTATTAGAAGGTAAAAATAGAGAAATAAGAAATATATGTGAAATTTTTAATCTCAAAGTTGAGAAATTAAAACGAATTTCATTTGGCAAATATTTCCTTAAAACAGTACCTCATGCAAATTTTAAAGAGATAAAAATTAATGAAAGTTATTAGTGGGAAATTTAAAGGAAGATTAATTGAAATTAATAGTAAAAACAATTTTCGACCTACCCTCTCAAGAATACGTGAAGATTTATTTAATCTATTAGAGCATAACTCTAAGCTGAATGTAGAGCTTGAAAGCGCAATTTTTTGTGATTTATTTTGTGGTTCTGGTTCTATTGGAATAGAGGCCCTTTCTCGGGGCACTAAAAAAGTAATTTTTAATGATATAGAATATTCAAATATTGAGCCAATTAAGGAATTTTTACAAAAAACAAAAACCGCAAATTTCGAGATATTTAATATCAATGGGTATAATCAAAAAAATGCAATACTTGAAGAGTGTGATATCTTGTATTTAGATCCACCCTATGATCATGATTTAAATTTTTTAGAAGAGAATATATTTAATCAAATAAGCAAAGATTGTCTTATAATATTAGAATGTAATCAACGTTTCACTTATCAAAATATATTAGTAGAAAAAAATTATAAAAACAAAAATTTATATTTTATTAAAAAATTTATTTAAATTTAAAATAATTAAAGAATTTTTTAAAAAACTTTTTAAAATAATCATACTCCCCAAATATCAAAGCAATTCCAAAAAGAGTTATTTGATATAAGGGAAAAATTATTATCAAACGTACGATAATATATATCGGATAAAAGCTAATTAACTTATCTAAACTAATTAATCTCAATAGCGGCTCTGATAGTAGAACAGAAAATGAACCTGCTAACCCAAAAACTATAAAAATTTTGATAAGGTGGAATGGAGATTTTGCTTGAAACACATCAATTAACTTTTTTAACAATTTAAGCTCTTGTGTTCTTCTTTAAGATTTCGACAGCAGGTTGATCTAAAAAATTAATCTTTGAAAATTTAGCCCTAAGAAAGATATCAAATATTAAATAAATTAGAAGATAGGTATAATCTATTAAATTTTCTTCAATAGTAATTTGATTAACTAGAAATTTTTTTTGTTTTAAAGTGGTTATTGCACCTTTCTCTAATACTGATGCTAAATTATATGCTTTTATAAGATCACTATTACTTTTTAATTTAGAAACTTTAGAGGCTATAGAAAAAAATATAAATTGTTTGTCATGTGGCCCATCAATATACAATTGAAATTGACTATGTTGATCTATAGAGCCGTAAGCAGATATATAGTTTTTTGCTTTTTTATTCTTACCAAGGCTTTCAGCAAAAATTTGCCTATACCATTCATTAATAACATTAATACGGTCATGGTAAGATAGTCCGACTAAATTATTAAGCTTCTTAGAGTCTTCAAATTTCAAATTTGATAAGGTTAATTTAGATAGATAACTATGATTATTTAGAAATTTCATTTTTGCTTTTGTAAAAGATTTCAAGAGCGAATTAAGGGAGTAACCCATGACAATTAAAGGTAATAGGCCTGTTATTGAGAAAATACTAAATCTACCTCCAATATTTGGATCATGATCAAAACACAAAATATTGTTCTTTGTAGAAAAATCTTTCATGTAACTTTTTTTATTTTCAGTGATAAATATAAAATTCTTATAAGGATTTTTAATATTTTTCTTCTTTAAAATTTTTATAACTAAATGCAAAAAATATTTTGTTTCAATAGTATTTCCAGATTTAGATATGAATATAAACCGATCTTTATTACTAATTTTGATTTTTGAAATTGTTGATGTGATATTTACTAATGAAACATTATCGTAGATGTAAAGAGAATTATTAATTAAAGTTGGATCAATAAACTGAGCTAATAATTTACTGCTAAGCGAAGATCCACCCATACCTAGCACATGAACTCTATACTTTTTATTTTTAAATTGTTTTAAATTATATTGAGAGAAATATTTTTTATCAGTAAGAGGATCAAACATAGATAATTTAAAAAATTCATTTATGGAATAATTTAAAGAATATTGCTTATCAAATTTTAAATCTTTAAGGTTATTATTGATTTTCATAAAAATATTTATAGAAGATATTATTTCTTATAAAAGGAAATTATTTTTTGTCTCCACCATTGAAAAGCCATTTAAAAAAACCTTCATCTGATTTGTATCCACTATCATCATCGATCTTATCAATAATTGCGTTATTTGCAGAATTAGCTTCTGTTTGTTCTAAAATAGAATTAACAAGAGGATTATCACTTTCTTCTGTTTGATCAGACTCAATAATGTCATTGGTACCGGGGGCAGGTAAGTCGCTACTAGGCGGTATAATTAGAGTTTTATTGTAACCTACACCAACTTCATTCATCTTTTCTCTTTGACAGCCAAAAGATAAAAAAATTAAAGATATCATTAAAAAATTTTTCATATTTTTTTATTTAAAAAAAGAATATTAAACATGATTAAAATAAATCCAAGAGTAATACTGCTATCAGCTAAATTAAAAGCTGGCCAATGATATGAGCCCAAATAAATATCTATAAAATCAATAACAAAGCCATGCAAAACCCTATCAATAAAGTTTCCAACTGCCCCTGATAAAACAAGAATTAGAGAAAATCGAAAAAATTGATCTTGTGTTTTAATTAATAGATATAAAAAGTAAGCAATAATTGAAAAAATTACTAGAATTACAATAATTTGATTCAAAGAGGGATTATTCAAAAATCCAAAAGCAAATCCATAATTGACGATAAATGTTAAATTAAAAAAAGGAAGTATAGATAAACTTTCATATAGTTGAAAATTTTTAATAACTAAAATTTTAGTTAATTGATCAAAAAAAATTATTAAAAAAAAAGTAGTAATGATTGATATATTGTTTGTTATTGAAAGCTTTGCCATACAGTATCACATCTCTCACATAAATTGTGAGGATTGGAATCAACCTCAGGGAGTACAGTCCAACATCGTTCACATTTTTCCCCAGAAGCTAGAGAAATAACAACAGCAATTTTTTCTTCCTCAAAAGTCATTGCATCAATTGATTTATCTGAGATATCTTTTAATTCTACTTGACTAACAATGCACATTTCAGCAAGTTTTATTCCTTCAAGAATTTTTTTGCTTTCTGCAGTAATATATAAAGTCACTTTAGCTTGAAGACTTGAACCAATAATTTTTTCATTTCTTTTTAATTCTAGGGCGGCCGTAACACACTTTCTAATTCGTTTTAATTCATTAAATGCTTCATCTAATTCATTTGCCTTAAAAGAAAAATCATCATCTTTAATTGTTTGCATTAAAATACTACTCTCATTGTTATTCTTTCTTGTTAACCAAGCCTCTTCTGCTGTGAATGAAATAATAGGAGAAAGCCATTTAGTTAAGAAGTTGAATAAAGTGTGAAGGCAAGCTGATACGGATTTTCTTTTCTGACTATTAATATCATCACAATAAAGTGAGTCTTTTCTTATATCAAAGTAAAAAGCTGATAAGTCCAGTGTACAAAAGTTTAATAATTTCACATAAATTCCATGATAATCGTGTTTATTCACAAGAATTTTTAAATCCTCATTAAGATAAGAAATCTTACTGAGCATATATTTCTCTAAGTCTGGCATTTCATCAGCTTTGACCATTTCCTTAGGGTCAAAGTCATTTAAATTGCCAAGTAAAAATCTTATTGTATTTCTAATTTTTCGGTAAGAGTCTATTTGGTAATTAATAATCTGATTATCAATCTTTAAATCTTCTGAATAGTCAGATGCTACCACCCAAATTCTTAAGATGTCCGCACCATACTTATTTATAATTTCATCAGGAGAAATGACATTACCAATTGATTTGGACATTTTTCTGCCCTTTCCATCTACAACAAAGCCATGAGAAAGTATACTTTCAAACGGTGCTCTTCCTCTGGTACCGCATGACTCTAACAAAGACGAGTGGAACCATCCTCGATGTTGATCAGAGCCCTCTAAATACATTGAAGCTGGCCATTGAAGGTCTTCTCTTTTTTCTAGCACATAAGAATGTGTTGAGCCACTATCAAACCATACCTCTACAACATCTCTCACTTGCTCATAATCTTCTGCTTCATAATCAGGGGATAAGAATCTAGATGGGTCTGAGTTAAACCATGCATCGCCACCCTCCTCCTCATAAATTTTAGCAATTCTTTCTATAATATTAATATCTCTTAACGGCTCACCTGTTTGTTTATTGACAAATATAGGAAGTGGAACTCCCCACACTCTTTGTCTGGACACACACCAATCTGGTCGATCTTGTATCATTGACCTAAGGCGGTTTTGTCCTTGTTTAGGATAAAAATCTGTTTCATCAATTGATTTAAGTGCTTTTTTTCGTAAATCATTAGTATCCATTGATATAAACCACTGAGATGTATTTTTATAAACCAGTGGGGCTTTAGATCTCCAAGAATGAGGGTAGCTATGAATTAATTGTCCTTGAGAAATAAGATTTGAACACTTTTTAATTTCATCACAGACATCTTGGTCAACTTTAAAAATATGTTTACCCGCAAATACTGGGATGTGATCGTAATAAATACCTGACTCATTTATAGTCATAGGTAACTCTAAATTATGCTTTTTACCTAAAAGGAAATCATCCATTCCATGAACGGGGCAAATATGAACGATTCCAGTTCCCTGCTCAGTAGTAACAAAATCACCATGAAGAACCGGTACTTCAAAGTTATATCCCACTTCATATAAAGGATGTTTACACTTTATCCCAATTAGATCTTTTCCTTTTATCTGAAAATTCTCATTTGAGTTTTCAATTTCATTTTCTTTTAAAAAGTTATCTTTTAAATCTGTTGCTATAATTACATTTCTTTGCGTATCATCTTTGATGAATGATATTGAAATGTAATTAATATCTTCATGAACAGCTAATGCCCTATTTCCTGGGATAGTCCAAGGGGTTGTTGTCCAAATTACAATAGAATGATCCTTTAGTTTTTCATTACTGGCTAGAGAAACTGGGAATGAAGTATAGATTGTTGTTGATTTATGGTCTTCATACTCAACCTCTGCATCGGCTAGAGCTGTTTTTTCTACAACCGACCAAAGTACTGGGCGATGACCTTTATAAATTCCCCCATTTTCTAAAAATTTTCCAAGCTCTCTTACAATTTGAGCTTCTGCATGATAGTTCATGGTAGTATAAGGGTTTTCCCAGTCCCCTATTACTCCCAATCTCTGAAATTCTTTTTTTTGGATATCAATCCAATTATTGGCAAAATCTCGACATTGTTTTCTAAATTCTAAAACAGGTACATCATCTTTATTTTTTTTCTTAGCTCTATATTCTTCCTCTATCTTCCATTCAATGGGCAGTCCATGACAGTCCCACCCAGGAACATAGATAGAGTTTTTGTTTAATAGCTGTTGATATTTGACAATAATATCTTTTAAAACTTTGTTAAGGGCATGGCCCATGTGAAGATGACCATTTGCGTAAGGAGGTCCGTCATGAAGGATGAATTTTTCTTTATTTAAAGAGGTCTCCCTTAATTTCTTATAAATTTCTTCTTTTTGCCATTTCTCAAGAATTGATGGCTCTTTCTTAGGTAAGTCAGCCTTCATAGAAAAGTCTGTCTTTGGGAGAAGTATCGTATCTTTAATTTCCATATTGTAATTTCTGTTTAGCTACAGTGATATCTAAACTAATCTGATTTAACAATTCTTTTATTCCATCAAATTTTTTTTCATCTCTTATTTTTGAGTGAAAGATAACCTCGATTTCATCACCATAGATATCTTCATCAAAATCAAAAATGTGCGCCTCTAAGATAGGTGAGTTCTTATTAAATGTTGGGCGCATACCAAAGTTAGCAATACCAGAGTATATTTTCTCTAGAATCTTTACTTCAACTGCATAAACACCATAAGGTGGTGCGATTAAGTCCTTTGGGTACTCAATATTAGCTGTTGGAATACCTATAGTTCTTCCTCGCTGATCTCCTTTGACGACTGTATTAGAAACACTGAAATTATAAACCAATACTTCATTTGCCAAATGAATGTCTCCATCTTTTATAAATTGACGTATTTGACTAGAGGACACTTTAGAATTGGATGTCGTGTTGTTAATAAGACTTACCTCCTCGAAGAAGATGTTTGCTTCAATACAAAGGTTTTTTATTGTTTGGATATTGCCTTTTCTTTGATTTCCATATCTAAAGTCTTTACCAAGATATAATTTTTTAATATTTAATTTCTCAATAAGAATAGATTGTTCAAAATCATTGAAGCTTAAATTGATTAGATCTTCATTAAAATCTAATTCAATTAAATAATCTATCCCCATTCTTTCAAGAGTAGAAAATTTTTTAGACTTAGAATTAATCAAAAAGTTTTTTTCATCATTAAAATAAACTTTAGGATGAGGGTTAAATGATAGAATGGCCGCTTTTAAATTAAGATTTTCTGCTTCCTTTTTTATTCTGCTCAAAATATCACCATGACCTTTATGGATCCCATCAAAATTGCCAATAGTAAGAATTATTTCATCATCAATTCTAAGTTTTTTGAAACTTGTACATATATGCTTCATAGAGTTTAAATAGTTTGATATTTACTTTTATAATAAATGAGTGGTTTTTTGGAATTAAAGTTTGAATAATTTATAATTTTACATAGAAGAATTGTATGATCACCTGCTAAAATTTTTTGAAAGACTTTGGCTTCAATTAAACCCAATGATTTCTTGAAGTAAGGTACTTTATTTTTGCTTAAATCGTAGTCTAAGTTTTTCCATCGATCTTCAAGCCTACCTGCAAATTTATTTGAAAGAGATTTTTGAGAATTGGATAATATATTTATATTGAGGGGACTTTGTAATTTAAACGTTTTGAGGTGCTTGTTATCATTTCCTAGGCAAAATAAAAACATAGCTGGGTTAAGGGAGACACTCGTAAAGGAATTTATAGTACATCCAAAATATTCAGACTTTTTTGTTCCGTTAGTTACAATAGTTATACCGGTTGAAAAGAGTGAGAAAACTGATGTTAAAGTTTGTTTTTTCTTCATATTTAGTAATTTTTGGTAGCGCTGGAGAGACTCGAACTCTCACGAGGTTGCCCTCACCGGATTTTGAATCCGGCGCGTCTACCATTCCGCCACAACGCCTTAAATAGTCATATTTAATTATATCAATAAGCCTTAATTAGCAAATTTAATACTTATTTTGTAATTATTGAATTTTAAGAATAATATCTCGATACTTTGGAATACATCTATTTTATGGCACCCGTATTAACTTTTGCGATGACTGCAGCAATTACACCAGGACCAAATAATATAATTTTATCTACAAATGCAGTAAATTATGGATTCAAAGAAACCATCCCATTAATGATGGGTGTTTTTTTTGGCTTTCTTTCTGTTTTAACATTATGTCTATTAGGTATTGGTGAACTATATAAGTCATTTCCAGCTATTGCTATGATAGTAAAAATAGTTGCTACTTGTTTTTTAGTTTATTTATCTTTTAGAATATTTACATCCTCTTCTTTTTCAGATGAAAAAAATTCAAAAAAGTTTTCATTTAAAGATATTTATTTTTTTCAAATTATTAATCCTAAAGCTGTCACAGTTTCAATGTCTAGCTCTGCTATCTTTATTCAAAATAAATTTTCATATCAAATTGAATTTATATTAATTTTTTTATGCTTTGTTATATCTACATCTACAAGTGCCATTGCCTGGGCAGCTATTGGGCATTCCTTTAGAAAATATCTAGATGATAAAAAGAAAATTGTAATCTTTAATAGAATTATGGCTATCCTTCTATTAATGAGTATTTCATTTATTATCTTATGAATAACAATTATTTAAAATTAATAATATTTTTTTTTATTAGCTTCTTTCTTCTATCTCCAATTTTGATTATTTTCTTTCAGGGAATTTACTCTATCAATAATATCAATAATCTTTATGCCCCTAGGTATATCCTTGGATCTTCAAAATTAATTTTTTTGGTTAGCGTAGTTGTTCTTTTAATTAGCATTCCCCTTGCTTGGGTAAATACTATGACGAACTTTTGGGGGAGGAAATTCATTCAAATATTTTGCATCTTACCCTTAGGGGTTCCAGCATTTATATCTGCATATACTTATGCAGAGATTTTGGAACCTGGAGGGTATTTATCTATTTATCTTTCAAATTTTTACGGATTCTCTATTCGCAACACAGTGTTTGCATCAATAATTTTAGGGCTATCCCTTTTTCCATACGTCTATCTACTTACTAGAATTGCCATTATAAATTTTTCTGCAAGATTTATAGAGGCCGCAAAAACAATGGGGAAGACACCTTGGCAATGTTTTTTTAAAATATGCATTCCCATGGCTCTACCAGGCATTGCAGCAGGTTTGGCCCTTGCGTTAATGGAAACTATAAATGACTTTGGGGTGGCTGATTTTTTTGGACTACAAACTCTAACCATCGGTGTTTTTCAATATATTTCTACAATAAACGA
The DNA here is from genome assembly GCA_029245555.1 of Alphaproteobacteria bacterium. Lineage (GTDB taxonomy): Bacteria > Pseudomonadota > Alphaproteobacteria > HIMB59 > HIMB59 > HIMB59. Next base: position 952 of record JAQWPC010000036.1, on the reverse strand, counting down.
TCTACCATCAGCCTTCTCTTTATCTCTTATCATCTTAATAATTATGATCTTACTTTATGTCTTTGAGCAAAAAATGAGAGGGGGTAGAAAATTCAATAATTCTAGCTATGAAAGTATACACTGGTCCAGATATCAATTAAACAGAAGTAAAACTATTTTAGTATTTATTTTAAGCTTTCTTCCTATTTTTTTTGGTTTTTTTATTCCACTAATATTTAACTTTTTTATATTTATTACTAATTTTCAGATTATCGATTACTCTAACTTTTTATCATCACTCTATAATTCAATTATTTTAGGTGGCTTTGTTGGTTTTTTTTGTGTTCTTGTTTCAATATTTATTAATTTCTATAGTAGATTTTCAAGAAGTAAAAAATTTTTATACTACAAAAAAATAATTAATATGGGGTATGCATTACCAGGTGTAGTAATAGCTTTAGGTGTTTTAATTTTTCTAAAATATGTAAACCATTTTTTACAATTTACAATTTTAGCTACTTTTATAGGCTTAGTACTTGCATTAATAATCCGTCTTATTTCAATATCAAATAATTCAATAGACTCAGGTCTTGATAAAATAGGAAAATCTATTGATGATGCATCAAGGCTTATGGGAAGAAGATCTTCGACAACCTACTTTAGAGTCATAATTCCACAAATTCGACTAAGTGTCTTTGCAGGTTTTTTACTTGTTTTTGTTGATACTATCAAAGAGCTACCGATTACTCTCTTATTAAGACCGTTTAATTTTAATACACTAGCAACTAGTTTGTATGAGTATTCTTCAAATGAAATGTTTGAGAATGGGAGCCTTCATGCATTGACTATTATTTTATTCCTATCATTAGTTATATATTTTTTTGATAGTGTGATTGAAAAGAAACAAAACTCAAAAATTTTAAAGTAATATTTATTTAGAGAAATTTTTCATTAATTTCAGTGTCTCATCACT
>JAQWPC010000148.1:0-2593 GCA_029245555.1 Alphaproteobacteria bacterium | reverse complement strand
ACTATATAAGAATTTTCATTTTTGGCTAAGTTTTCTATTTTTGTATTAATATAAATTTCTACTTTTTGGTTTTTACATTCTGTAATTAACATTTCTATAATATCTTTTGCAGATTTAGTGCAGAATAATTGGCCCAGTTTTTTTTCGTAGAATTCAATTTTGTGATTTTTTACAAGTTTAATAAAATCATCTTGTGTATATTTTGAAAATGCTGACTTGCAAAAATGCTTATTATTAGAAATGAAGTTGCTGTCAGTACTAAATAAGTTAGTAAAGTTGCATCTACCTCCACCAGATATTCTTATTTTTTCGGCTATTTTGGAAGAGTGTTCTAAGAGGCATACCTTTTTACCTCTTTTTCCAGCCTCAAAGCTACACATTAAACCTGCTGCTCCTGCTCCAATTACAATAACGTCGTATTTTTTATTCATGTTTTAATAATCTATTTTAAAATGAGAATTGTCTATATTTGCTCTAATTAAAAACTTGTAAAGCTTTACTTTATAGATATTGAAGACTACAAGAACAGTCTAGTAATAATTTTATATTTAAAATTGCGATGTTATAATAACATTCCAAATTATTACTCTTTTTAAACTCTGAAAGTTGAATATGTTAGAAGCATCAGGAATTCCAAATAACATTGTGAATGCAATGAAAGACAAAGGTTATGAAAAGTTAACTCCTGTCCAAGAAGAGGTTATAAAAGAAGAATATTCTGGTCTAGATTTACTTGTTTCAGCACAAACAGGTTCTGGAAAGACAATTGCTTTTGGTCTTGCTATCGTAGATAATTTAACAACAGACAGTAAACTTTTCAAAACACCTAAATCACCTGAAGCACTTATTATTGTTCCTACTAGGGAATTGGCTCTTCAGGTGAAAAATGAATTAAGTTGGTTTTTAGCTTCATCTGATGCCAAAATTGTTTCTTGTGTTGGTGGTATGGATATCAGAACTGAAAGAAGAAATTTAGAAACCAAGCCTAATATTGTAGTGGGTACTCCAGGCCGATTGAAAGATCACATAGAAAGAGGTTATTTTAACGTATCCAATATTATGACAGTTGTTCTAGATGAAGCTGACGAAATGCTAGACATGGGATTTAGAGAAGATTTAGAAGCAATATTAGACAGTACACCTGATGATAAGCAAACCTTAATGTTTTCAGCGACAGTTCCTAGAGGAATAGCCAATTTAGCAAAACGTTATCAAAAAGATGCCGTTCGTATTACAGCAGGTGAAACGAATTCTCAACATGTAGATATTGAATATAGAGCGTTTAAGATAGTTATGAGCGACCAGGAAAATGCTATCATTAATACTCTAAGATATTATGAAGCAACCAATGCAATTATATTTTGTGCTACTAGAATAGCTGTTAATCATATGACAAGCCGTTTAACAAACAGAGGAATATCAGCTGTAGCTCTATCTGGTGAGTTAAGCCAAAATGAAAGAAACATGGCTCTTCAAGCAATGAGAACTTCTAAGGCAAGAGTTTGTGTGGCGACTGATGTAGCTGCAAGAGGTCTTGATCTTCCAAATTTGGATTTAGTTATTCATGCAGATATTCCTAGAACGTCTGATACTCTCCTTCATCGCAGTGGAAGAACGGGAAGAGCAGGTAGAAAAGGTGTCTGTGCAGTCCTCGTTCCGCAAAATAGATCTAGAATGGCGGAACGTTTGTTTAGTCAAGCCAATATCAAGCCTGTTTGGGCATCCACTCCATCTAGAGAAGAAATTCTTAAAGAAGATAAAAAGAGAATTGTAGAAAATCAAATTTTAAAAGATCCTATTACAGACGATGAAAAAGATTTAATAGATGAATTGATATCTAAGAACTCAATTGAACAATTAGCTGCTGCTTATTATAGACTTCTTGGAAAAGATTTGTCAGCTCCTGAAGATTTGAGAAATCCCTCTGACAGAGATGAAGGTCGAGGCAGAGATAATGGTTTTAAAAATAGTATATGGTTTGAACTTTCTGTTGGAAGAGATGATACAGCAGAACCGAGGTGGTTGGTTGCTATGCTTTGCAAAGCAGGTAATTTATCAAAAAGAGATATTGGTTCTATTAAAATACAGCCTAAAGTAACAAACATTGAAATTTCAGAAGAAACTGCCGCAACTCTAAAAGAGTTAGCTTCTAATAAAAAACCTATTGAACGACACATAATGATTAGATTATTGGATAAACCTCCTGAGGGAGCAGGCTCTGACAGAGGTCGATCTGAAAGAAATAGACCAAATCGTGGAAGGTCAGATTTCAAGAGATCTGGTGAGGGAAGATCACGAGACTTCAAGAAAGGTGACTTTCAAGGTAAAGGTAAATCTGAAAGATGGCGTAGTTCAGATAGAAAAAAACCAAAATTTTCTCCCTTTGCTGATAATTATATTGAAAAAGATGTTGTTGAGAGTGCTGATCAAGGAAACACTAAGCCTTCTAGTAGAAGAGGAAAACAAAAACAAGATTTTGGACGATCGGATAGAAACCATAATAAAGATGACTTTAGAAGTAGGGATAAAAATAAAAGAAATCCATCAAATTCAAAAAAAGAAAAAAAACCTAATTTAGAAGGTAGATTTAATA
>JAQWPC010000137.1:0-2957 GCA_029245555.1 Alphaproteobacteria bacterium | reverse complement strand
GCAAAGAAGGGTCAATATCAATGGATTGTACTATTTGTTTGCCATTCATAACAACTTTCACCATTCCACCTCCAGATTCTGCCTCAATCGTTTTATTTGCTAACTCTTGCTGCATTTCTTGCATTTTTGCTTGCATTTCTTGGACTTTTTTCATCATTCCGCCCATATTACCCATCATTTTCATCACCTCTTTCTACTTCTTCAATATCTATAATCTTAGCATTCGGAAATTTAGCAAGTACTTTCTTAAAATCATCCGTTTGCATTTCTAAATCTATAAGTTCTTTTTTATAAAGTTTTTTAATTGAGTCTAAATTATCAATTTTCTTTTTAACTACAATATCAACTTTGAAATCATTCTTTAAATTAGTTTTTAACTCTTCACTTCCCGAGAAGTCTTCTTTAAGAACATGAATTAATAATTTTTTATCCTTCTCTGAGAATTTTATAATTTCACAATTTTCAATAATAATTCCAGCCATTAGTGGTGAGAAGTTTTTTCCATAGAATTGAAAAAATTTTTGATGTAAAGAAATTTTTTCTTCTAGAGAAATTTGGGTTTTATCTTCTACTTTATTTTGTACTGCTTGATCTAAATTAGGAGATGGGATTGGTTGGTGAGGGCTTATTTCAGACTTTTTTTTTTCTTCAGGACCAGCCGAATTTTGATCATTGATTAAGAACGCACACCGCAATAATATCATCTCAAGTGTTGAATGAGGGTGCGGTGAGATTTTTATTTCATCATAGCCCTTCATTAGACTTTGCCAAAAGATATTTAATTTTCCATGATCAAATTGTAAAATCAAATTTGCAAATTGTTTATCTTCTTCAGTTAAAAATTCATCTTTCAATAAATTTTGATTAATTTTAATCTTACAGGACCAATTGATGATGCTCATCAAGTCTTCAATTATTTTAGATGTCTCAGAACCACGTTGATACATGTCATTTAACATGTTCATTAAGTCACTTAAATTATTCTCTAAAATATTTTTTGATAAATTGTACAAGTCACCTATTTTAGCAAAACCCAACATATTAATAATTTCAGCTGATTTTATTTCTTTACCTGATTTAAAGATATTTGCTTGATCTAGAATGCTCAGAGAGTCTCTAACGGATCCATCACTAGCCTTAATAATTAAATTTAAAGCTTCTTTTTCTAATGAGATATCCTCTTTGAGTGCAATTTTTTCTAGAAAATTAGAAAGTACTTTTTTTTCAATTCTTCTTAAATCAAATCGCTGACATCTTGATAAGATAGTAATGGGAACTTTTGAAATTTCTGTTGTAGCAAAAATGAACTTTGAATGAGGAGGGGGTTCTTCTAGTGTTTTTAATAGGGCATTAAATGCACTTTTAGAAAGCATATGAACTTCGTCAATTATATAAACTTTATATTTTCCTAATACAGGATTGTATTTTACATTTTCTATAATTTCTCTTGCGTTCTCAACACTTGTGTTTGATGCAGCATCAATTTCGATTACATCAGGATGACGATCCTCTGAAATAGCTAGCGCCTGATCGCATTTTTGTAAATCAGGCCTATTAGAGTCATCAAAAACTGTACAATTAAGCATTTTAGCAACAATTCTAGCAGTAGTGGTTTTGCCAACTCCTCTGATACCTGTGAAAATATAAGCATTGGGAATCTTATTGAGTTCAATAGACTTTTGAATAGTGTCAACTAAATACTCTTGACCAATAAGATCGCTAAAATCGCTAGGTCGATACTTTAAAGCAAGAATATTTGATTGATGTTTCATTCTATTTAAGGAGAATTACACGACCCAGCATTTCATGTTACGGCTGCTTTCTTTCGAACCTGACCGGATTAGCATCAAAAGCTGCCCATGTAATTCTCGGATTACTTTATAACAGTTATGAAGCAAAATATGAAGTCATTGTCTCGATCTATAAATTGATTTTTCAAAAACACCAAGTTTCTTAACCTTTGAGCAATAATGATACATGTCATCTAATGCAAATTTCGTATTATCTTGATCTGGATGGCCTTCTATCTCACAATAAAACTCTGTAATTACAAAGTCTGCTCCATAATTGTAGCTTTCAAGTTTAATCATATTTACATTATTTGTTGCGAATCCTCCCATAACTTTAAATAACGAGCCAGGGGTATTATTAACGGCAAATAAAAAAGAGGAAATATACTGTTTTTGAGGATTATATTTTTGATTTTCATTTTTAGACATTACATAAAATCGAGTAATATTATTTTTAGAGTTAGCAAAACTCTCATCAACAGTCTTGAGACTATATATATTTGCCGCCAAGCTAGATGCAATAGCAGCGGTATCTAAAATATTATTTTCAGAAATCATTTTAGCTGAACCAGCAGTATCTGCACCAATAAGAATATCAAAATCGAATTTTTGTATTTTTTCACTACATTGAGCTAGAGCTTGTTCATGACTTATTACTTTTTTAATATTATCTAGTTGAGCATTTGGATGAATTAATAATTTGTGGTCAACTTTTTGAAAATGTTCATAATTTATATGTAGTTGAGATTTAGGAAGCAGACGATGAATGTCTGCAACTCTTCCGGCAGCTGAATTTTCGATAGGTATCATAGCATAATCGGCATTGCCAGACTCAGCTTCTTGGATTGCAATTTCAAATGTCTTACACGGCATAGGCTCTGCGTTTGGAAAGAATTCTTGTACAGCTAAATTACTGTATGCGCCCTCAACACCTTGAAAAGAAATTTTACTCATATTCTTGAATTATCTGATTAACTCTATCTAAATCTTCTTTGGTATCAACTCCCAATATTTCATTTTTTATACATGTAATATGAATTTTTTCTAAACCTAATACACGAAGTTGTTCTAGTTTTTCATTTAATTCTCTTTGGGTCTGGGGGAGAGAAATATACCTTTTTAAGAATTTTTTTTGATAACCGTAAACACCTATATGATGAAATATAG
>JAQWPC010000104.1:0-10504 GCA_029245555.1 Alphaproteobacteria bacterium | reverse complement strand
ATAATTTATTATCATGTTAGAGTTCCATAAAAAAAATCCTAAGAATCCACAAAAAACTGAACCTGAAAAGAGGATAAAGGATTTTCAAGAAATATACAGTCAGTTTGATTCTAAGACATCGATAGAACAATCGTCAAGATGTTCTCAATGTGGCGTACCTTTTTGTCAAATCCACTGCCCACTTAATAATAATATACCTGATTGGTTAAGATATATTGCTGAAGGTAGACTAGAAGAGGCATATCAAATTTCTTCCTCAACAAATGTATTTCCTGAGGTCTGTGGACGTGTTTGTCCTCAAGTTCGTTTATGTGAAGGAAACTGTGTAGTTGAACAAGCTGGCTTTGGAGCAATTACTATTGGAAACTTAGAAAAATATTTGACTGAAGTCGCATTTGAAAATGGATGGGTAAAAAATTTACAATCTAACAATTCCTTGAAACAAAAAATTGCTATTATTGGTTCAGGTCCTGCTGGTATGGCAGCATCATCTTATCTAGTGCAAAATGGTTATCAAGTTGATGTATTTGAAAAGCACGATCGTGTTGGCGGTTTAATGATTTACGGCATCCCTAATTTTAAATTAGACAAAAGTATTGTTGAAAGAAGAACACAATGGCTAACTGAAAGTGGTGTTAAATTTCATGTTAACCAAGACATTGGTAAGGATATTTCCTTTCAAGATTTAGAAAAAGATTATGATGCTATTTTAGTAGCCACTGGTGTTTACAAAGCACGAAAATTAGATATTGAAACGTCTAATATTGAAAACTCTTTACCCGCCCTAGACTTTCTAATTGAAAGTAACAAAGTAGGTCTAGGTGATAACCCCTCATCTAATATAAATTTAAATGCAAAAGATAAGCATGTAGTAGTTATCGGTGGTGGTGACACTGCTATGGATTGTGTTCGTACTGCAATTCGTCAAAATGCAAAAGAAGTGACCTGTCTGTATAGAAGAAATAAAGAAAATATGCCAGGTTCTGCTCGTGAAGTTTTAAATGCTGAACAAGAAGGTGTCAAATTTAATTGGCTCTCAGTGCCCTCAAAATTAATCACAGAAAATAAGTTTGCCTCAAGCTTAAGTTATAAAATTGCAACTCTTGGTGAGGCCGATGAAACTGGTAGAAGAAAACCAATAGACACTGGAATCGAGAAACAAATAAAAAGTGATCTTATTATCCAAGCTTTAGGTTTTGAGCCTGATGATTTGAATTCTCAATTTAAAACTAACTTAGAGCTTACAAGTTGGAATACTCTTAAAGTGGACTTTAAAAAGTTTCAAACAAGTAACCCAAAAATATTTGCTGCTGGAGACATCGTAAGAGGAGCGTCATTGGTGGTATGGGCGATACACGATGGAAGAGAAGTGGCTAAATCTATTCATCAATATCTACAAAATCTTCAAATAAAAAAAGCATCATGATCAACATCGAAGTCGAAACATATTTAAAAAATAGGGAAAAACTTAAAAATAACAACGTTTACAAAGAAGAATTTGAGCACGACAACTGCGGAGTTGGATTAGTAGCTTCAATCGAGGGAGTATCAAGAAGAGATATAGTTGAAAAAGGTGTAGAGGCTCTAAAAGCTGTTTTTCATCGAGGTGCGGTAGACGCTGACGGAAAGACGGGTGATGGTGCTGGCATTATGCTAGAAGTTTCCAACTCTTTTTTTAGAAAGCAAATACTTAAAACTGGCCATATGCCTAGCAAAGATAGCCTTATTGGAGTAGGTATGATTTTTCTTCCAAAAAGAGATTTTGGAGCGCAAGAAAAATGTAGAGCAATCGTAGAATATGAAATTATAAAAGCGGGAATGAATTTGTTTGGCTGGAGACAAGTCCCAGTTAACACAGAAATTATTGGTGAAAAAGCTAATTACACCAAACCAGAAATTGAGCAGATTATTTTTTCCCCTAAAGATTCTCAATCTGATCTTGAAAAAAAATTATATTTAACTCGTCGTAGAATTGAAAATAAGATTAAGGCTCTTAATATTAATGACTTTTATATTTGTTCACTTTCTACCGAGACTATTGTTTACAAAGGCATGTTTCTTGCTGAGCAGTTGTCGGAATTCTATCCTGATCTTTTGGATGAAGACTTCAAATCAAAGTTTGCTATCTATCATCAACGCTATTCAACAAATACATTCCCTACATGGTCTTTAGCACAACCATTTAGAGTTCTTGCTCATAATGGTGAAATTAATACGCTCAAAGGTAACATCAACTGGATGAGCGCGCATGAGCCTAGAATTACACACCCTTTTTTTAATGAAAGAATTAATGATCTTAAGCCTATTCTTGACTCAGATGCTTCTGACTCTGCATCATTAGATGGAGCTTTTGAGCTTTTAGTTCAAACTGATAGAGATTTACCAATGGCCAAATCTATGATCATACCTGAGTCGTGGTCTAATAGGTCAGATATGTCTGATGATTTGAAGAATATGTACGCATATTGTAATGCTGTAATAGAGCCTTGGGATGGTCCTGCAGCAGTTTGTGGAAACTTTGGTGATTGGATAATTTCTGGAATGGATAGAAATGGCCTTCGTCCTCTTAGGTATATTTTAACAAACGATGGATTATTAATTTCAGGCTCTGAAGTTGGAATGATTAATGTAGAAGAAAAAAATATATTAAAAAAAGGCAGAGTCGGTCCAGGTGAACTAATTGCTGTTAATTATCAAGAAAAAAAGTTTTATAAAAGCGATGAGCTAAAAAAAATACTAAGTCAACGACAGGATTATTCAGAGTGGAATAAAAAAACTATTAATCTTGATAATATCTTAGCAGATAAGCAAATTTCTCAGCCAAAGGAAGCTATTGATCAAAAATATTATCAATTAGCAAAATCTTTTAATTTATCATTTGAAACCTTAGATTTAATTCTAGATCCAATGGTAAAAACAGGTCAGGAAGCTACTGGCTCAATGGGAGACGATACTCCTTTAAGTGTTTTAACTGAGCGCTATCGTGGACTTCATAGTTTTTTCAAACAAAACTTTAGTCAGGTTACAAATCCTCCAATCGATAGTCTGAGAGAACAAGTTGTAATGAGTTTAAAAACTCGCCTTGGTAATTTAGGTAATATAGCGGAGGAAGACTCTGAGCAATGTAATTTAGTTTTATTGCAAAGCCCTATTTTGTTAGATAATGAACTTGAAACTTTAAAGGAGCACCTAGGTCAGCTTACTACCGAAATCGACTGTACGTATGATCGTAACGATGAAACAAATTTTTTAAATGAAATTCAAAGAATATGTTCAGAGGCAGAGCAAGCAGTAAGATCAGGATCTCAGCATCTAATTATTTCAGACAAGAATGTTAATAAAGATCGAATTTCTTTACCAATGATTTTAGCAACCAGTGCCGTCCATAGTTATCTTATAAAAAATAATTTAAGAACTTTTACTTCTTTAAATGTTTCATCTCTTGAATGCTTGGATGTTCATTACTTTGCTGTGCTTATTGGAGTTGGCGCTACTACAGTAAATGCAGCCCTTATAGAAAAAATAGTCTGCGATAGGTTAAATAAAAATATTTATCAAAACATCAAATATCAAACTCTTCTAGCTAATTATAAAAAAGCTATAGAAAAGGGTTTAAGAAAAATAATTAGCAAAATGGGTATATCAATTATTAGTTCATATAGAGGTGGTAGAAATTTAGAAATTATTGGTTTAAGTCGCAGTATGGTTGAGAGTTTTTTTCCAGGCATGACTTCTAGGATTTCTGGTATTGGTCTAGATGGATTAGAAAACAGAGCAAGAAGACAGCATGACAAGGCTTTTATCTCACAAGACTCTGTTTTAGACATAGGTGGAGAATTTAGATTTAGATCGAATAATGAAGCACACGCTTATGAAGGCGTGTCAATTCATATGCTTCAAGAAGCTGTTACCAGAGACTCTTATAACCTTTACAAAAATTACACGCAAAGAATTTACAACACAAAACCAATACACATTCGTGACCTTTTAAAATTTAACGACTCTGATCTACCTATGAAACTTGACTCTGTTCAAAGCATATCTGAAATAAGAAAGAGCTTTGTTTCACCTGGTATTTCACTTGGCGCTCTTAGTCCAGAGGCTCATGAAACTTTAGCCATAGCAATGAATCGAATTGGCTCCAAATCTGATAGTGGAGAAGGTGGCGAGGACTCTAGTAGATATAAAAAATTAGAAAATGGAGACAACCCTAGCTCTTCTATTAAACAAGTAGCAAGTGGAAGATTTGGAGTGACTGCAGAGTATCTTAATAATTGTCATGAAATTGAAATAAAGATTGCACAAGGTGCAAAACCAGGTGAAGGCGGTCAACTACCAGGTTTTAAAGTAACAGACTTAATTGCAAGATTAAGACATAGCACCAAAGGCGTTACTCTAATCAGCCCACCTCCGCATCATGATATTTATTCAATAGAAGACCTAGCTCAACTGATTTATGATTTAAAACAAATTAACCCAATTGCTAAAGTTTGTGTGAAACTAGTAGCCCAATCAGGAATAGGAACGGTTGCTGCAGGAGTTGCTAAAGCCAAAGCTGATGTAATTCTAGTCTCTGGTCATTCAGGAGGTACAGGAGCTAGCCCACAATCAAGTATTAAATATGCTGGCTTACCTTGGGAGCTTGGTATTAGTGAAGTTCATCAAATTTTATCACTGAATGGTCTTAGAGATAAAGTTATCCTTAGAACAGATGGTGGATTAAAAACTGGCCAAGACATCGTCAAGGCTGCAATTTTAGGAGCTGAAGAATATGGAATAGGAACTGCCTCTTTAGTCGCCATGGGTTGTATTATGGTAAGACAATGTCACTCAAATACCTGTCCTGTAGGTGTATGCACACAGGATGAAGAATTAAGAGAAAAGTTTGGTGGAACACCAGAGAAAGTAATTAATCTATTTTCATTCATTGCAGAAGAGGTTCGTGAAATCTTAGCGTCTCTTGGTTATACCTCTTTACAAGATGTGATTGGTAAAACAGATCTTTTATCTCAAGCTCATTACGGCTCAAGCGATTTAGATAATTTAGATTTGAATCCCATTTTAACAAAAATAGATGATGGAAAAGTTTATGACTATCATTCTGAGAAAAAAAGAAATGAAGTTCCAAAAACACTTGATGATTTGTTTGAAAAAGATGGAAAAGATTTCATTCAATCTGGTCAAAAAATTGAGTTAACATACAATATTCAAAATACACTAAGATCAATTGGAACAAAAATTTCATCTTTTATTACACGTCATTATGGAATGAATGCTTTATCTGACGATCATGTAACTCTTAAATTAAGAGGTTCCGCTGGACAGTCCTTAGGTGCCTTTGCGGTTAAAGGTTTGACGCTAAAAGTTTTTGGTGATGCTAATGACTATGTTGGCAAAGGTCTTTCTGGGGGAAAAATCATAGTTCAACCTCGTAATTCATTTAATCAACCTAGTCATGAAAATGTGATTATTGGTAATGTTACCTTATATGGAGCCACTGCAGGTACCCTTTATGCTGCTGGACAAGCTGGTGATCGTTTCTGTGTAAGAAATTCTGGTGCCTTGGCAATTGTTGAGGGTTGTGGCGCAAATGGTTGTGAGTACATGACAGGTGGAGAGGCAGTAATTTTAGGCAATATTGGTGATAATTTTGGTGCAGGTATGACTGGAGGATCGGCTTTTATTTATTCAGATCAGGATAACATTCTTGAGAGAATGAATAAAGAAACTATTCAAGCTTACCAAATCAAAGATGATAATTGGAAAAGTTATATGTTTGATTTATTGAATGATTTTGTTAAGCAAACAAAATCTAAAAGAGCTCAATATATTATTGAAAACTTTGATCAAGAGATAACTAAGTTTATTCATGTTGTTCCAGATGAAGTTATAAATAAATTAAGCTTCCCTGTTGTTGAACAACATAAGATTGCCTAAATAAACTTAGATATAGTATTTAAACTAATTTCATCTGACATGCTGTGATCAGCATTTTTAATGGTAATATTAATTAGTTTTGAAAAATTTGAATTTGTAAAAAATTTATCATTATAGGATCGTGGTACTGTCAAATCTTTATCCCCATGAAAAAGAACTGTTTCTTTTAAAAATTTCTTATTGGTGTCTTTTATAAAATGATCTTTACTATTTTTAAATAATTTGGGTGAATATTGATAGGTAAAGTCATCACTTACTTTTTTTTTTATGATTTTATTTGCACGAATTTTAGCTTTATTGTGATCACTAAGCTCTTTCCATAATAGATCTTTTGTAAAATCAGGTGCGGCTGCTATTCCAATGAGTTTATCTATATTTTTAGAAAAATTAAGGGCATAGAGCATTGCCACCCATCCTCCCATACTACTGCCAATTAATGTGATATTTTTTAAATTTAAGTAATTAATTAGATCTTTTAAGTTTTTATACCAATCTTTAATTCCAAAATTAATGAAATCACCATTTGATTTGCCATGCCCACTAAAATCAAAACATAAAAAGGAAATATTTTCTTTTCTACAATGGTTATTAAAAAAAACTGATTTTTGTCCATTCATATCAGACATAAGACCATGAATGAAAATCAAATTTTTTTTACTTCTTTTGTAATATCTATAAGCTATCTTATTATTGCCCTTTATAAAGTATTGTAGTTTTGACATCTGAAAAGAATATAAAAAAGCTAGTGTGTTTACAAATCATTCCTACTATGGGAATAGGTGGAGTAGAGACTGGTGTAAGAGATATTTCAAAATTTTTAAAGAAATCGAATATTCAAAATTATATTTTATGTGAAGAAAGCAATAAAAATCTGAAAGAAAGGGATTTAGATATTGTTTATCTTAAAAACCTTAAATTTAAAAATATTTTTGATCAAATTAAAATAAAAAATTTTATTTCAAAGCTAATCGACAAAAGAAACATTAATCTAGTTCATATTTCTTCTCGAGCTCCAGCTTTTTTTTTAATTAAATTTTTGAAAAAAAGAAATATTAGAATTGTTACTAGTGTACATAATCGATACAAGCCAGGATCATTTTTAAAAGATTGGTATAATTCCTTTTTAACAAAAGGCGATGAAGTAATAATTAATTCTAACTTCGTAAAGAATAGCTATTACTTTAAATCAAATAAAAAAAAAATTATCATGTTATACCTCGTGGAATTGATATAAATTATTTTAAACCATCAAAAAAATCTATTAATCCAACAATTAAAAAAATATTTCTTCCCTCTCGAATATCAAGTTGGAAGGGCCATGAGACTTTATTAAAGTATTATAAAAAATTACCACTAAGTTATCAAAATGAATTCAAGCTTGTTTTTATTTCATCTCATCTATCTCCATATGAAATAAAAATCGATAAGCATGTAGAACAATTATCTTTATTGAACAATGTAATTTTTGTTAAACCAACACTGGATATTAAGCCTCATTATAATGATTGTTATTTGGTTATAAATATTTCAACTAGACCCGAAGGATTTGGTAGAACGATCTCAGAAGCTTTATCTATGTCAAAGCCTGTATTAGCACCCAATCAAGGGGGCACAAAAGAACAACTATCTAAGTTTGATAAAAAATTGATGTTTAATATTAATTCGCATAAAAGTTTTTATGAAGCTTTCAAATATGCAATTAAAAATTACCAATCCATTAAAATGAATAGTAGAAGCTTTGTTAAAAAAAATTATAGCTCTGATCTTATGTGTCAGAAAACAAAAGATATTTATTTGAATTTAATTAAATGAAAAATATTTTAATAATAAAACATGGCTCACTGGGTGATTTGATTTTATCTTTTGGTGCTATAAAAACTATTAAATATCATTTTCCTAAAGTTAATTTATTCTTGTTAACACAAACTAACTTCAAAGCAATTTTCAAAAACTTACCCGATGTAGATCATATATTCGAAGATAATAGAAAAAAAAATTTATTATCAGTGATTAACTATCTTAAAATTTTAAAAGAGTATGAAATCGACCTTGTAGTAGATCTTCAAAACTCAAGAAGAACTCAATTCTATCATTTTTTTGCTAAACTATTTTCAAAGACGAAAACCTTATCTGCACGAAAATTTTCACACTATAAATACAAACAACAACCTTTAGGTTTTCAACACATTACACAAAATCACAAAGATCAACTTAAATTTCTTAAAATTGATAATTATCATATCACTGATTTGAGTTGGATGGCTAAGTCACAAAAATTTAATGAAAAATATGTGGTAATAATTCCTGGAGCTTCAAAAACTGGTGAATATAAAAAATGGCCCATTCAAAAGTATGCTGATGTTTCTAATTATTTAATTAATAATAATTTCAAAGTTTTTCTTACGGGTTCTGTTTTAGACAAAGAGGATATTAATTCAATTATAAGCCTTGCCCCACAAGCTAAAGATATGATTCTCGAATCCAAAATTGATGTTTTTTATGATCTATGTCTATATGCTGAATTAATTATATCGAATGATACAGGCCCAGCTCATATTGCTGGCTTAACAAATCGAGACTTAATTTGGTTAGCTAATGATAATGAAATTTCAAGATCTTGTTATCCATTAGGTAATAAAGTACATAAGATTTTATCTAAAAATGTTAAAGATGTTGAAACTAAAGATGTATTAAAAAAAATTGATCAAATAATTTAATTATTTTTATATTTACAATTGCTTCATGTTTGTTAATAATCCATCAATGTTAATGAATACATCCTCAGGTCCTTTTTTTTGCTAACTTCTCTTTTACTTTTTTTACCATAATATTTTGAATAGACCTTTTAATAGAAACAATAATTTTCGTGGAAAAAGAGACCTCCATAAAATCAATAATTTCATAACCTCTGAAGACGTTCGTGTAATAATGGATGATGGAGAACAATTGGGTGTAATGAAAAAAAATGAAGCAATTGATATCGCAAAAGGCAGAGGAATGGACTTAGTTGAAATAGCTCCCAATAACAAGCCTCCTGTTTGTAAAATAGTAGATTATGGAAAATTTAAATACCAAGAGCAGAAAAAAAAGAATGAAGCTAAGAAAAAACAAAAAGTTATAGAAACAAAAGAGTTAAAAATTAGACCTGGTACTGGAGAGCATGATTATCAAGTTAAGATTAGGAATGCTCAAAAATTCTTAAAAGAAGGCAATAGAGTTAAGTTCAGTCTTCGCTTTAAGGGTCGTGAAATGGAACACTCTAACCTTGGCATAAATATGCTAAAAAGAGTAAAAACTGACCTCGAAGAGTTAATAAGAGTGGAAATGGAACCTAAAATTGAGGGAAGACAGGCTTTCCTCGTTGTTGCGCCTAAATAAAATATATGCTATTTAATTGACCTCATAAATCGAAGAGGCTCACAAATGGGTATGCCTCAAGATTAATAACAATTAATTCTTTTAAAGGAGATAAAATGCCCAAATTGAAAACAAAAAGTAGCGTTAAGAAGCGCTTCAAAGTTACCTCTTCTGGTAAACTGGTTGTGGGAAATGTTGGCAAACGTCATGGAATGTCAAAGCGAACAAACTCATTCATTCGTAATACAAAAGGAACTAGAGTTCTTTCAAAATCAGCATCAATTATTATTGATTCTATGATGCCTTATGGAAAATAATTTAGGAGAGGATAGATAAAATGCCAAGAGTGAAAAGAGGCGTAACAGCCAGAGCCAAACATAAAAAAGTTTTTGAATACACTAAAGGTCATCGTGGAAGAAGAAAAAATGTCTTTAGAGTTGCTACTCAAAGTATGGATAAGGCACTCCAGTATGCGTATAGAGACCGTAGAAATAAAAAAAGAGATTTCCGAGGTCTTTGGATACAAAGAATAAACGCTGGTGTCAGAGAGCATGGTTTAACATATGCAAAATTTATTGATGGATTAAAAAAAGCTAATATAGAAATTAATAGAAAAGTTCTATCTGAAATAGCTT
Source organism: Alphaproteobacteria bacterium (assembly GCA_029245555.1). GTDB lineage: Bacteria > Pseudomonadota > Alphaproteobacteria > HIMB59 > HIMB59 > HIMB59. The sequence goes on along the minus strand of JAQWPC010000104.1, from coordinate 575 downwards.
TTCATGAGCCTGCTGCATTTAAAACTATAGTTGAAAAGGCTAAATCGACTCTCGTAAGTTAAGTTTTAGCATGGACATACATCAAGTCCTTAAAGAAGCTACAAAAGCTATAGAGTCCTGTAACTCTCAACAACAGTTACAGGATGTCAAAGTTGCCTATTTAGGAAAAAAAGGAAAAATAACAGGACTTCTCAAGCTTTTAAAAGACTTCACTTTAGAGGAAAAGAAATCTAAGGGTGCCGAGATAAATTCTATCAAAGCAGAAGTTGAGGTATCAATTGAAAAGAAATTATCTTTTTTAAAAACCCAAGAAATAAATAGTCAGCTATCCAAAGAATTTTTGGATATTAGCTTTCCTCCTTTATCTCAAGTTGAGGCAAAAGTTCATCCTATTTCAAAAACATTTGATGAGGTGATTTCAATTTTTGGATCCATGGGTTATTCAGTAGCAGAAGGACCTGATATTGAAACTGATTTTTATAATTTTACAGCACTTAATATTCCAGAAGACCATCCTGCAAGAGAAATGCAAGATACCTTTTATATAGAGGATAAGGATGAAAATGGTTTACCCA
>JAQWPC010000034.1:0-2048 GCA_029245555.1 Alphaproteobacteria bacterium | reverse complement strand
AAGCAGGTAAAATGGATTGAAATTAAAGAATTATCTAACTATGATTTTCTTGATGGTGATCATGAAATTATCCAAAAAATTATAAATAATGACATTAAAATTTACTGATTTAATTCAACCTAATTACGAAAGAGTTTTATTGGCTCAAGATGAATTATCTGGCTTTCATTCTATTGTGGCAATCCACAATACAAATCGTGGACCGGCATTAGGTGGCTGTAGATATTTTGAGTATATTTCTCATGACGCTCAATTGGAAGATGTGTTGAAGCTATCTAAAGCTATGACGTATAAGAATTCTTTAGCGGGTTTAAATTATGGTGGGGGGAAAGCTACTATAAATGCAAATATATCCAAAGAGCACCTCTATGAATTATTCGGTAATGTCTTAAATCATCTTGATGGAGCATATGTTACTGCAGGAGATATTGGGATGATTGATACTGATCTAATTGAATTAAAAAAATATTCTTCTCATGTTTGTAGTACGAAAGGAAACGACTCGGGTCAAAGTACAGCGTATGGAGTGTATAAGTCAATGAAGGGCTATTTTGAATTTAAAAATAATTCTTCCTCTCTTGGTGGAAAAAAAATTCTTATCAAAGGATATGGAAAAGTGGGATCCCGTCTAGCACAATTTTGTAGTGAGGAAGGGGCCTTCATAGAAGTGATAGATTTTGAAGAAAACAGATCTTTAATTGAAAATGATGGTTATAAATTTTTAAAAAACTATAAAGACACCTCTTATAATGAGATAGATATTTTCTCACCTTGTGCAACAGGAGGAGATTTGAATTTAGAATTTATTAATTTTAATAAATCTAATAAGGTAAATTGCGTTTTGGGTGCAGCTAATAACCAATTAGCTAATCCAAACATCGAAAAAAAATTATTTGATATGGGAATTGATTACTGTCCGGATTACTGCGTCAATGCAGGTGGGGTTATCATTTTAGCTCTCCGCTCTAGCTTAAAAGAAGATATGGAATATCATGACCCACAAGCGGATAAACAATTAACGGCAATTAAAGATCAATTAAAAAAAATTCTTCAACTGTCTAAAGAAAAAAACCAATTATCAACAATCTCTTCTAATGAATTAGCCGAAGAGGGCTTTCTTTCATGAACTATTTTCAAATGTTTAGAAGACCAGATCAGGCAGAAAGAATGACTTTTCTAGGTTATTGGATTGTCTCTTTAGTTATCTGGTCTTTTATGATGAACATTAGCTTAATTATTGTCATAATTTTTTCAATTTTAGGTTATCACTTGATATGTAAGCCTTTAGCGTTTTTATTGCACAAATCAAAAAAATTAATAATCGGCAATTTTTTTAATGGCTTTGATATATTCAGTGCTTATTACGCAGGGTTTGAACCTGGAAGAATAGTAAGAGTATCACTTAAGCTAATATTTTTTTTTATGACAATGTTAATTGCTAAAATATTGATGGAAGGCTACCTAGCTTTTATTTAACTCTATATTTTTTATAAAATATTATCACTCTAGCCATAGCTGTTATTAGACATAGTATACCAAATAAAAATCCTAATATTGGAAAAGCCTTAGGTAGAATAAGACATATTAACATAAAAAAAATAGTCTCACTTCCCTCAATGAGCCCAGAGGCATAGATAAAACTTTTAGGAATTTCATCTTTGACATCATCTTGATCTTGTTGAGAGTAATTTAATTGAGGTTGAATAATAGCCTGGGTAAGAAAAGTTGTTCCTGAGCAGATATAACTAAATAGTAAGAATACTCCTGTTAGTAAATTGATTTCATTGTGTAAGCTGAACACTAAAACAAAAGCAGCATAAATTATAAAATCTAATATAATATCAAGATAAGCTCCAAGAGGAGAAGGGGAGGTTTGTCTTGCCATAACCCCGTCCAATCCATCACAAAGTCTGTTTAAAAATAAAAATAAAATAGCTAAAAAATAACTATGAATAAAAATTAAAAAACACATCACTATTCCAAAAAAAAATCCAATAAATGTAATTTGATTTGGTTTAAAAATTTTAAGTAAAAATTTACCTACAAAG
>JAQWPC010000019.1:0-1780 GCA_029245555.1 Alphaproteobacteria bacterium | reverse complement strand
CCCTATGAATTTCTTCTCCATAAACACATTTTGCGCTTTCTTGATATCTTGTAAAGGAAAAGACTGCGAAACTAGCGGTTTAATTTGTCCCTCTTCTATGTAGCGAATAACGTTCTCGAAGACATAAGGATCATTAACAGTAGAGCCATAAAGCGTGAGATCTTTTAGATAAAGATTTCTCAAGTCAAGGTCCACAATCGGTCCTGCTATCGCTCCAGATACTACATATCTACCTCCTGGTTTTAAGAGTTCCAACAAATGGGGCCAAGATTTACCACCCACCAAATCAACCACAGCATCAACTGAGTTCATGCCTAAAACCTGTATCAAATCATCATGCCTGTTTACTGTTTGGTCAGCACCCAGCTCTTTGAGGGCAGATGCTTTATCAGGAGAGCACTGTGCAATGATTGTTGCCCCTCGCAATTTTGCTAATTGAATAGCAGCTGATCCCACACCCCCTGAGGCACCGGTAATAAGAATTTTTTCTTTTTGAATGTCAGCTCGACATAGCATTCCCTCAGCAGTGGAATAAGAAATAGGAATAGAGGCAAGCTCTATATCTGACCAATCACAGTTAACAGGAAATGACTCATTGGATTTAGCAACACAAAATTGAGCAAACCCTCCATCAAACTCGGAACCAATAGTTTGCATTGCCCAGGAATTTTTAGATGCAGGTGAGTTTTGCATCGATCTCACTAAAATTCTCTCTCCTACACGAGTAGAGTCAACACCCTCGCCGACTTGAATAATATTTCCACAAATATCTCCTCCTTGAATTCTAGGAAAGCTGATAGGAATACCATTCCAAGAACTGTTATCACTTTCTATCTCAACAGTATTTGTTTCACTAGTAATCTTTTTGGAATACCAACCAAGTCGTGTATTGATATCTGTATTATTGATACCTGCTCCTTTTACTTGAATTAGGACTTCCCCAGATTTTGGAATAGGAACTGGGATATCTTCTTTAAAGACAAGTTTATCAAGGCCGCCATGTCCAGTTAAATAAACACCGCTCATAAATTGAGGTATCTTATTCATCTATTTAATTAAATAGTATTTTTGAGAAAATTCTAATTAAAGCGTGTTTAAAATTTGTCGAGCATACCAGTCATGAAAAACATGGGTGGGTTCATCCATGATGGGAGAAAATCGACCGCCATCAAAACCTTTCGCATATCGCCCTTTTTGCATTCCCTCGACAACAAAAATGTCCTCTTCAAATACAGTCTTCCACAATTTTGCATTTTCTTGACGAGTTTGTTGATATTCATCTGATAGCATCGAGGGATCAGAATAGTAAATTTCTATGTGTTCTTTTATTTGATTGGGACCCAACGGTTCAATAATAAGGTTGAAAACATGGTCTTTTTGAACGCCTAATATGAGATTAGGGAATAATACAATGTATTCTCCTTTTGAATGCCACTCAGAGCCTAGATTTTGAAATTCATTAAAATTTTTTCCTGTAGAGTAACGAGGAACATACTTATTGCTGATCTGACCTGCATAGTGCCCATACTCTACAATATTTTCATGATCCTCTAGTTTAGAATAACTATTAAGACCCGGGTGGATCCAAGGTAAGTGATAAGACTCTAGGTAATTCTCTACAGCTAATTTCCAATTAGTATTAACATCAAGATGAAAAGATGAATCGCTCATATCGGAGTACATTGGTTGATCAAAAACAGCCCAACGATCTAAAAGAGGTTTGTGAACTTCTTCGAATGGTGGTGCCATTCCATCAGGGTTGACAAAAATTACATCTCTC
>JAQWPC010000177.1:0-5042 GCA_029245555.1 Alphaproteobacteria bacterium | reverse complement strand
ATGCCATGGCAGTAATTGCTTTAGCTCAAAAGGGTGGTTTCTTAAATGCACCTGATGTTTACATGAAAAAAATATCAGCCAATACTCAAAATCAAAAAATTATCTCACTTCAACAGGATCTTAAATCTAATATCAAGGAGCTAGCTCAATTTAAAAAAGTCAACATAGAAGATTTGGTTATATGTATTCTAAATCGTCAAAGGCATATAGAGGATATTGAAGTAATAAGATCTTCAGGCGCTAGAATAAAGATGATTGATGATGGTGATGTAAGTGCTGTTATCGCATCAGTGATCAACTCAAGTAATATTGATATGTATTATGGAATAGGCGGCGCCCCAGAAGGCGTACTAGCTGCAGCGGCCTTACAGTGTTTGGGAGGCAGCATAGAAGGTCAGTTAATTTTTTATAATGATCAAGAAATTTTACGTGCAAAAAAGACTGGTATTAATGATTTAGATAAATTTTATTCACTTGATGATCTAGCTCACGGAGACATCATGTTTTCAGCAACAGGAGTGACCGATGGAACTATGTTAAAAGGTATTAAAATTACAAAGAATTACGCTGAAACACATTCCATTGTGATGAGGTCAAAAACAGGTACAATAAGACATATCAATGGTGAACACAATTTTCTAATAAAGAAACTTGACTACTAAAGAAAGTTTTAACCGGGTCTTTTGGCACTCTTTAGATAATAATAATGAATTAGAGAATGAGTCTTTTAGTGTTGCTCAAAAAAATAATATTTCTATCAGCCTTGCTAAGCTATTAATTAATAGAAATATAAAAAAAATTCCAAATTTTCTAAATTCTAAATTAAAAGAAAATATTTCTATCTCTCAAATAATGAAACTAAATAATATTGAAAAATCTATTCAATTTTTTGAAAAGGTAAAACTTGATAAGAAAATAGCAATTTTCTCAGACTATGATGTAGATGGTGCTTGCTCAGCTGCAATTTGTAAAAAACTATTTTTACAATTTAACATAGAAACAATGGTCTACATTCCTAATAGATTTAATGAGGGGTACGGTCTTAATATTAGTGCAATTAATAAAATGTTAGACTTCAGTTCAAATATTTTAGTTCTAGATTGTGGGAGTAATAATATAGATGAACAGCGATATGTTCATGAAAAAAAAGCACAGATTATGGTTGTTGACCATCATGAGTGTGATGATTTTTTTGATCAAGCAATTGTTATTAACCCTAAAACCCCTAATGATAAATCCTCCCTTAATGACCTTTGTGCAACAGGATTGATTTTTTTGATATTTGTTTATCTAAAGTATGAAAATATTTTTTCAGCTTCTGATATTTTAAAATATTTAGACTTAGTGGCTTTAGCTACAATATGCGACCTAGTTCCACTAAATTCTATTAACAGATCTATGGTGAAACAAGGTTTAAAAATTATTAATTCTGAAAATTTAAATAAGGGTATTCAAACTCTTATTAATCAAGCAAAAATTAAGCAAACAATTTCTGAGTACCATTTGGGCTTTATACTTGGTCCTAGAATTAATGCGGGAGGAAGAATGGGAGAGTCTCTTTTAGGATTTCAATTACTTTCCTCTGAAAATATTCATCAAGCACTTCAATATGCTCAAATAATTGAAGGCCATAATCAAAATCGTCAAAAAATTCAATCCCAAATAGTTGATGATATTGACTTGGAGGAGTCAAATAATCAAAATATCAATTTTTTTTATAATGAAAAATGGCATATAGGAATTGTTGGTATTATTGCTGGTCGTTTAATGAGAATAAACAATAAACCATCTTTTGTAATGACAACGTCTAATGATGTTGTTGTTGGATCAGGAAGATCTTTAGGTGAGAAAAACATAGGCCAACTGATGATGGCAGCCTCAGAAAAAGGAATTTTGATTAAAGGGGGAGGTCATGCAAAAGCATGTGGCTTTACTTTGCTCGAAGGAAAAGTAGATGAATTTAAATTATTTCTAAACGAAGAAACTAAAGATATTAAAATAAACAATAGCAAATACTATGAGTCCTCTATTGATTTAAATGTAGTAAACGAAAAATTATTAAAAGATTTAGATTTATTAAGTCCCTTTGGACAGCAAAATTCTGAGCCCATTTTTAAATGTTCAGATCTAAAAATTTCCATTTTAAAAGTTTTTAAAGATAAACATGCTAAATTAATTTTTTCTGATGATTTAGGCTTTAGCTGTGAGGGAATGCTATTCGATACGAATATATTAGAACTAAGGAACTATATATCTAATAAGAGTCATTTTGAATGTTATTTTAAGGTGAAAAAGGATAGCTATTCTAATGATACAGTAATTCACTTGGAAGATATTCATTGATTGATTTTTCAGCAAATCTAGCTATTTTGTTTGTCTTAATTAAGCCGATGTCTCCTTCGTCTAGCGGTTAGGACATCACCCTTTCACGGTGAAGACACGGGTTCGATTCCCGTAGGAGATGCCAAATTTAGATTATTTCACATTATGAAATACACAATGATATTTTGTATACAAATAAAATATCGTAAAATGAGATTTCTAAGAAAGGATTAAAAAAACAATGCCAGGTAAAATTTCACTTTTTGTTCCAGGACCAACAAATATGCCAGACCGTGTGAGGCAATCAATGGATATATCCAATGAAGATCACCGTGCTCCAGGAATGGAAAAATTATGGCATCCTTTAATTGATGATTTAAAAAAAGTTTTTGAAACAAACTCTGCTCAGCCATTCATTTTTCCAGGAACGGGTAGTAGCGGATGGGAAGCAGCGCTTACAAATCTTTTAAATAAAGGAGATAAAGTCTTATCTGCTCGCTTTGGTCAATTTTCACATTTATGGATCGAAATGTGCAAAAAACTTCATATCGATGTTGAGGTTGTTGATACAGAATGGGGAAGCGGAACTCCCCATGAAGAATTTGAAAAGATATTAAGCGAAGATAAAAATCATGAAATCAAAGCTGTATTAATCACTCATAACGAAACATCTACTGGCGTATCAAATGATGTAAAGGCTACTAGGGATTTATTAGATAAGATAAACCATCCAGCTTTATTATTTGTTGATGGTGTTAGCTCAATTGGTTCCATAAAATTTGAAATGGATAAATGGGGAGTGGATGTAGCAGTATCAGGTTCTCAAAAAGGTTTTATGTTACCTGCTGGTTTGGCTATAAGTTGTGTAAGTCAAAAAGGATTAGAGATTGCTAAATCTTCAAATCTACCTAGGGCTTATTTTGATTATCACGATATGTTAAATGTAAATAATACTGGTTATTGGCCTTATACAAATCCAATGCCTTTACTTCGTGGACTAAGAGAAGCTTTAAATATGATGCTAGAAGAGGGTCTTGAAAATATTTATTCTCGACATTTATTTTTAGCCCAGGCCGTTCAGAAGGCAACTCAGGCATGGGGATTAAATTTATGTGCTAAAGACCCATCTTTGTATTCAAACACTGTCACTGCTATTATGGTACCAGAGGGAATAGACTCTACTGATATCGTAAAAACAGCATATAGCAAATATAACACCTCTTTTGGTGGTGGGCTAAACAAGGTTGCTGGTAAGTTATTTAGAATCGGACACTTAGGTGACCTCAATAGCACTATGATATTAGGTGCAATTTCTACAGCAGAACTTGCTATGTATGATGTTGGAATTAAATTTGAACTAGGTAGTGGTGTAGCCGCTGCTATTAAGCATTTAAAGAATTAATTATGAAAATTTGTATTTATGGAGCTGGAGCTATAGGTGGATATCTTGGTGCTAAGCTCACCGAAATTGGTGCAGATGTTACTTTAATTGCAAGAGGGCCTCATTATGAAGCCATACGCCAAGATGGTTTGAGGCTTAGAAAAGATGGCAAAGAACTTGTTGTTTATCCAAAATGTGTAGATACTGCTGAGAAAGCAGGAAAACAGGATTACGTTTTTGTTACTTTAAAAGCCCACTCTGTACCAGGTTGCCTAGATGCTTTTGAGGTTTTAATGAAAGATGATACCTCTTTTGTTTGGGGAGTTAACGGTATTCCTTGGTGGTATTTTCATAATCACGAAAATCCAGATTATAGAAATAAAAAAGTTTCTTCTGTTGATCCAGATGGCACCCAATGGGATAGGTTAGGTCCTGAAAAAATCATTGGATGTATTGTTAATCCAGCATCAGAGGTCATCAAACCTGGAGTTATTCAGCACCTTGAAGGTGATAAATTTCAACTAGGTGAAATTAATGGTGAAGAGACAGATAGAATTAAAAAATTATCATCTACTTTAGAAGAGGCGGGCTTCCAAGCGCCTATTCGTCCAAATATAAAAGGAGATATTTGGTTAAAACTTTTCGGTAATTTATCACTTAATCCTATTAGTTCATTGACTACATCCACTTTAGTAAAAATTTGTAGCGATCAAGAAGTTAGAAATGTTGTAAAAAATATGATGAATGAGGCTCACGAAATTTCTAAAAAATTAGGTATCGAGAAACCTTTTGATGTCGAAAGAAGGATTGAAGCAGCAAAGGCTGTTGGCGAACATAAGACCTCTATGCTACAAGATCTTGAAAGAGACCGCCCAATGGAAATCGATGCTTTAGTCTCTTCGGTGCAGGAACTAGGTAGCATAACCAATGTCCCTACACCAACAATTGATACTGTTTTAGCTTTAGTAAAATTAAGAGCCAAAGAGGCTAAACTTTACAAATAAAACATTTAGTCGAGGGCTTTTTTAATAGTCTCTCCTAATTTAGCTGGTGACTTTGAAATATGAACGCCAGCTTCTTCAAGTGCATTGAATTTTGACTCTGCAGTTCCCTTACCACCTGAGATTATAGCACCAGCATGACCCATCCTTTTTCCAGCAGGCGCACTAGCACCAGCGATAAAGGAAGTAACAGGTTTTTTTATTGATGAATTTTTAATGTGCTCCGCTGCTTCTTCTTCAGCAGTGCCTCCTATTTCACCAATCATAATAATACCCTCTGTTTGTGGGTCATTTAAAAATAAGTCTAAGCAATCAATAAAATTAGTTCCGTTGATTGG
>JAQWPC010000152.1:0-3503 GCA_029245555.1 Alphaproteobacteria bacterium | reverse complement strand
TAATCATAAAGATTTGAATACAATTATCTTTAATGCAGGAATTTACATACCTGATAATTATGAAAGTTTTTCTTTCAAAAATGCCAAACAAAGCTTTGATATCAATGTGCTGAGCGTTTACTTTGCAATCGAAGTTTTAAGAAAAAATATACAATTAGACCATAATCATACGCTAGCTATTGTTTCTTCTGTTGCAGGATATCGGGGCCTTCCAAAATCTATTTTGTATGGCCCAACCAAAGCTGCATTAATCAATCTTTGTGAGTCTTTAAAAGTAGATTTACCAAAAGAAGTAAATATAAAACTTATTAATCCAGGCTTTGTAGAGACTCCAGCAACTAGTATTAATAATTTTAAAATGCCTTTTTTAATAACAGCAGAAAAGGCTGCAACTATAATCTTTACTCGTATCTATAAAAAGGGATTTGAAATAAGCTTTCCTTTTCCTTTTAATTTCATGATGAAGTTTGGTAGTATTCTTCCCTACAAGGTATATTTTAAAATTACAGAATATATTTCAAGAAATGAGCAAAAAAATTAAAGTTGTTATAGCTATGGGGAGTCAAAGTGATTGGACTACTCTAAAACACACCAGTTTAATTCTGAAGTCACTGAAAATTCATCACTCTCAAAAAATAATATCTGCACATAGAACACCTAAAAGATTATATGAATTTGCAGAGAGTGCTTACGAAGATGGAATTAAAGTCATTATAGCAGGTGCAGGAGGATCTGCCCACCTACCCGGTATGATTGCTGCCATAACTCACTTACCAGTAATTGGTGTCCCTATAGAATCGAGAACGTTAAAAGGCCTAGATAGCTTGCTATCTATTGTCCAAATGCCATTTGGTGTACCAGTAGGCACTGTGGCCATTGGAGAAAGTGGGGCAAAAAATGCTGCGCTTTATGCAGCTTCAATACTTGCCAATAATGACCCTGAAATAGAAAAAAGATTGGTTAAGTGGAGATTATCACAAACAAAAAAAATTAAAAAGATACCTGTTTAATGAAGTTAGGTATTCTTGGTGGCGGTCAGTTAGGTATGATGATGTGTCAAGCTGCCAAAAGTATTGATATTTCAACTATAATTTATTCAGACAGTCTTGACTCTCCTGCTATTAATTTTTCGGATAGCCACTTTATTGATAAATATGATAATTTTTTAAGAATAGAAGAATTTATAAATGAATGTGATGTTATCACTTATGAGTTTGAAAATATTCCTTATGAAACGCTAAAATATATTAAATCAAAAATTAATGTATTTCCCTCACCTGAGGTAAATAACATCATCCAGGATAGGTTAAGTGAAAAAAACTATATTGATAGTTTAAAGATACCTGTAGTCCCCTTTGTCAAAATCAATAATCAAAGTGATTTAGATAGCGCTTCAAATGATTACTTTCCAGCTATTTTAAAAACACGGAAGTTAGGCTATGACGGAAAAGGTCAACAAGTTATTAATGAAAAAAATGACATTTTAGAAATAGCCTCAGGTCAATATATTCTTGAGAAAAAAATAAAACTGAAACAAGAGATATCTGTTATTACGGTAAGATATCAAAATGGAAATATGTACTCTTATACTCCAATAGACAATGATCACAAAAATCAAATACTCAATAAATCAATTTCTCCAGCAATTATAAGTAAAACTATAGAACAAAAATCTTTAGAGTGGTCTAAAAAGATTATTTCAAATTTGGACTATATTGGAGTCATATGTGTTGAGTACTTTATAAGTGAGGAAGATGAACTATTTGTTAATGAAATAGCACCAAGGGTTCATAATTCAGGTCACCTTACTATTGAATCGTATAATATCAGTCAATTTGAGTCACATGTAAGAGCAGTTTGTAATATCGACTCTATTGAGCCAAAAATGATGCATTCATCTGAAATGGTAAATATTTTAGGAGAAGATATTTTTAAATATCGAATGAAAGAATTAGAACAAAACTCATATTTTCATGATTATTTCAAAGAAGAGGCAAAAACTGGTCGAAAAATGGGACATATTACAAAAATATTAATTTAGACCTGAGTCCATAGATTATTATAATGGTTATAATTAATTAAGAAGTCATCTTCAAATTTTGTAAATTTTTGAAATTTAGATTTTTTATTTCTCTTATAGCTTAAAACTTTTTTATCAAAATCTAGGTCATAATGATTCGAACCATTAATAGTTAAAAATTTATTTAAATTGGCAGTTTTTTTATTTAGCCAAAAAAATTCTAATATATTTGAAATGGCATATTTGGTTGAATAAACACCTGCACAACAAAATTCTGTAAATTTTGCTTTTTTAAGATGGGGGGCGGAGTCAGATCCAAAAAAAAATTGTCTATGCCCTGAAAGAGCAACTTTTTGGAGCTCACTTTGATGAGAATAATTTTTTATAATAGGCTTACAAAATAATTCTGGCCTTAAAGAACCACCTAAAAAAGTATAGGTGTTTTCTAATAAATGATGCGTAGTAATAGTGGCAGCAATATTTTTGTGGGCTTTAACAAATTTAACAGAGTCCTTTGTTGTTATATGCTCTAAAGTAATTTTTAAAGATTTATAATTATTAATTATCCAGGAAAGTTCATTATCCAAAAACTTCTTTTCTCTGTCATACGGGTCATCGTTATTATGTGTATGCTCACCATGAATACAAAGGGGGATATTATTTTTTTCTAAAAATTCAAAATATTTTGACATTTTCTTTATGTCTTGTACTCCGGAACTTGAATTTGTCGTAGCATTCAGAGGATACAATTTAACAGTTGAAAAAAGATTTTTCTTATACATATCACCTAAATCCTTTAAGTCACACTGGCTATTTAGATATATAGTAAATAAAACATGAGAATTTTTATTATTATTTAGAATGTGCCTTCTATATTTTAATAAGAGACGACTATTAATAATAGGATTTGAAAGGTTCGGCATGACTAGAATTTTTTGAAAATGTTTATTATTTTCTTTTAAAACAGCCTTTGCCAAGTTCCCTTCACGAAGGTGGATATGAAAATCGCAAGGCTTAAAAATTTTGAGCATTTAAGATTGTATTGATATTGTTGATAACTTCATTATAAGCAACATCCCCCATTAGACAATTATTTAAGGTATAGTTTTTTGTTTTTCTTATTAGCTCTTCAAAACTTTCTTTGGATCTTACTAAATAACAGTTCTCAAATATTTTTGGAAAATAGATACCATCATTGGTAGGGCCAAATAAACCTATTGTGGGTGTATTGGCTAAGGCAGCCATGTGCATCATTGAAGAATCATTACCAATAAATAATCGAGATTTCATCAAAAGACCATAATCATTTAGGATATGTTGCTTGCCACAACGGTTAACAACCTTATCTCCTAATTTAGATTTAAAATTATCAAATCTGCTACTTTCCTCTTTGGAGCCCAATATATAAATTTTATTTATTCCTTTATCTATCAAGTATTCAGCCACATTAATAAAATTACTCGTTGGCCATTCTTTAGGTGGC